>JBILHQ010000219.1:0-10036 GCA_044350415.1 Saprospiraceae bacterium
AAGACGATGATGATGAAACCATCAAAAACATGGTGGCAAGGTATGAAGACATTGACGAGTGTTTTCCTGAAGAATTAACCCAACAGGCTTTGCCCTTTTTTATAGATTGGTTTAAAGAAAATGTGGTGATAGTAGAGATTACCGCCTATTCGGACGATAATGCCTATTTGATTTTTGAAACCATGAACGATCGTGGTTTAAATCTAACCCCAACCGAAATGTTGAAAGGTTATGTATTGTCACGAATGACTGATAAGAAACAACGCAACGAAATAAACGGCATTTGGAAAGACGAAATACAAAAGCTACATGCCTTTGATGAAAATGCCGACCAAGTATTTTTTCAGGCATGGTTCAGAGCAAAATATGCCGTTACCATTCGTCCAGGTAAAGCCGATTCGGAAGACAAAGATTTTGAATTGATAGGTTCACGCTTTCACAATTGGTTTAAGGATAGCCACAAAACATTATTCAAGCTAAAAACCTCAGATGATTTTTATACCTTCTTTAAAAATCAATTTCCATTTTATGTAAAGTGGTTCATTAAAATTTGGAATGCCGAAAACTCGTTTAACACCGCAATGCCGCATACCAACTACATTATGCATTGGGGTATTGCCGAATCCTTACAAAATCCATTGTTGTTGGCATCTATCAAGTATGAAGATGAGCAAAGCACCATTGAGCAAAAAGTAGATTTTGTTTCACGCTATATTGAAACATTTACGGTTCGCAGGTCGGTTAATTACCGCAAGTTTGGTGCATCCTCAATTAAATACACCATGTTTAATTTAATTAAATTGATTAGAGATAATGACTTGGCAACACTGGGCACCAACCTTACCAATGAAGTAGAACGAATACCCGAAACATGGTCAGGAGTTGCCGATTTTGCTTTGCACCAAATGAATGGCAAGTTTGTAAAGCATTTGCTTTCACGCATTAGCAGTCACCTTGATAATCTCATTGGCAAAGACACCACTTATGCCACCTACCACCATCCCAACGGAAAACAATTTGAGATAGAGCATATTTGGGCAAATAAATTTGACCAGCACCGTGATGAGTTTGACCAGTTAAACGATTTTCAGCGGTGGAGGAATTCAATTGGTGCATTGGTTTTATTACCACAAGGCACCAACCAATCGTTCAGCAGCGATAAGTATGAGGATAAAATAGAGCATTATTTAAAAGAGAATACCTATGCTCAATCATTGCATCAAACTTATTATTCCAAGAACCCTAACTTTTTAAAATCGGAACAAATTCAGAAATTAGAATTTAAGGCACATCAGGATTTTAAGAAAAACGACATCACAGAAAGACAACAACTCGTACAACGCATTTGTGAAAACATTTGGTCGGTTGAGTATTTTAATAAAGAAAACTAATTATGAGCGGCACACGAGAAATCCATTTTGAAGATACGGTATTTGAATACCTTTCTTCAAGCCATTTATACATGGCACGTAAAAGCGAAGATTTCAACTTGGATTTTGTCCTTGATAAATTATTGCTGGAGCAATTTATTCGGGAATCGCAACCCGATGTATGGAAAAAATTGGAAAAAGAATTTCTAACCAATACCATAGAAGCTGTTGCCAATGAGTTTTCTAAACTCAGGGATAAAAGAGGCATACTCAATTTAATTCGGGAAGGGTTTGTTTTACAAGGTGCAAGTATTAAGCTCATAGCTTTTAAGCCCTCATCGGGTTTAAACCCTGAGCATTTAAGAAAATATGAAGCAAACCGCTTTTCAATCATCCGTCAGGTGCATTATAGCAGTGCATGGCCTGATAAAAGTTTGGATTTGGTAATTGGTATTAACGGAATTCCTATCATCACATTAGAGTTAAAGAACGAATTTACTGGTCAAAATGTTACCCATGCTGTGGAGCAATACAGCAAACGCAGAGATGCAAAAGACCCTTTTCTAAAAAATTGTTTGGTGCATTTTGCAGTAGATAACAACACTGCTTTAATGACTACCAAATTAGAGAATGGCAGCACTCGTTTTTTACCCTTTAACAGGGATACGCATAACCCAATTATACAAAACAAATTTGCTAGCAGTTATTTGTGGGAAGAAGTATTGCAGGCAGATGGTTTATTGGAAATATTAAACAACTACATTTTCTACGAAGAAGATGAAAAAACAAAAGAACTAACCACTATTTTCCCTCGTTACCACCAACGGGATTGTGTACGGTCTTTATTAGCAAATGTAAAAGAAAAAGGTACGGGCCATAATTACTTAATCCAACACAGTGCAGGCAGTGGAAAAAGTAAAACCATTGCGTGGCTTGCACATCAGTTATCTAATCTTTTTGCCGACAATCAGCAGCCCATATTTGACAGTATTATAGTAATTACCGACCGCATTATTTTAGATAAACAATTGCAAAAACAAATCAAGCAATTCGAAAAAATAAACGGCACCGTAAGAACTATCACCAAAGGAAGCAAACAGCTGATTAAAGCACTAACCGATGGTGACAAAATCATCATCAGCACCCTGCAAAAGTTTGGTTACATTGGTGAGTTAGACCAACTGAACGGAAAGCGTTTTGCCATCATTGTTGATGAAGCTCACAGCAGTCAAAGTGGTGAAAATGTGAAAGATTTAAAAATTAGTTTAACAACAGACGAAGCTTTAAAACACATCATCGCACAAGACGATGAAAACGGAGAACCAAAAGACACAGTAGAAAAAGAGTTGGAGAAAATCATGGCAAGTCGCCAGAAATTGCCTCACCTGTCATTCTTTGCCTTTACAGCCACACCAAAACCTAAGACCTTAGAACTCTTTGGTATCCCCGATGCTGCCCAGAAATCAGGTTATCGTGCTTTTCATGAATATACCATGCGACAAGCCATTGAAGAAGGATTTATCTTAAATGTGCTGGATAATTACATCACCAAGAGTGCTTATTTTGAATTGATAGAAAATGAAAATGCCGAAGACGATAAAGCATTTGAAAAACTAAAAGCCAAGCGATTACTTTTGAATGCGGTAAATAAACATTCATTTGCCATAACAGCAAAAAGCCACATGATGCTCAATCATTTTATGGATAAAACTATTCATAAAATTGGAGGCAGAGCTAAAGCCATGTTGGTTACCAGTTCAAGAGCACATGCAGTTTTATACAAAAAAGCGTTTGATGAAATTATCAAAGAACAAGGTTTCGAGATTCAAACCTTAGTAGCCTTTTCGGGTACAGTAGAAATTGAACTTGAAAAATATACGGAGGACAGCATGAACGGGCCTAAAGTGAAAGATATAGCCGAAGAATTTAAAAAGCCAGCTTATAAAATTTTAATTGTCGCCAATAAGTTCCAAACAGGATTTGATCAGCCGTTATTGCATACCATGTATGTAGATAAAGCATTGGGTGGCGTTGCAACTGTTCAAACCCTTAGCCGATTAAACAGAACAACCAAAGGCAAACAAGATACTTTTATAATAGACTTTGTGAATAAGCAAGAGGACATTCAAAAGGATTTTCAAAACTATTACCAAAGTACTATACTTGACCAAGGCACTGACAAGCAGAAGCTATACAATTTGAAATATGAAATTGAAAAGGCAGATGTGTTTACCACAGATGAAGTATCGTATTTCATTGAAATGTTTGTCCGCAAGAAAGTAAAATCAGAAGTGTTATCACCTTTCTTTAAAAAGATAGTTGATGAACGATATATTCTGCTTTTGGATGAAGACAAAGATAAGTTCAGAAAAATGGTGAACAAATATGTACGCCAGTATTCGTTCATTTCTCAAATCATAACCTTCATTCATACCGACCTTGAAAAGTTCTATCTTTTTACAAAACTACTTTTCAAACATCTTCCTTATGAAAAAGCAACCTTGCCATTAGAAGTAACTCAAATGGTAGATATGGATAAATACAAAATTCAGGAAGAAGAAAACGGAAGTATTATTTTAAATCCAGAAGATGCCACCCTTAAAAATCCGCAAGGTGATGGGCATAGTGGAAAGCAGCAAGACCCGAAAGAGGTATTGGCGGTTATTGTAAAAGAAATCAATGACAAATATGCTGTCGAACTTGGCGATGATGATAAAGTCGTACAGGAAATGTATGAAACGCTGAGAGCAGACAAAACCTTAATGGCAAGTATGCGAGCCGACAATATTGAAGATGTTAAGAGAATGAAACTGCGCGAAAGTATTGACAAGGCGCTACTTAAAAATGCAGAACCACCCATTGAGTTCATGAACAGACTTTCAAAAGACAAGGGTTTGGCAAATTATGTAGTTGGGCAGTTTTTCCATTTACTCATGGAAGATTTGAAAGACAATCCAAATATACTTTACGAACAAGGTGCAGATGATTTACTATTAGCAGCTGAGCCATAAGCCTTCCGCTACCGCCTGCTTCTGGTCAGCCTGTTGTTACCGGCGTAGTGATCGGATGACTACAAGCAGGTGCTGCATTAAGCAGTAGTTTCGGCATATATCGCAGAGGGGACTCCATCGAATTCCTGCTATCTATTGGCAATAAAGTGGCTCCGTAACCCTGTCGACCTGCGGCCCCACCTTCTTGTAGCCCGCCAACCGTTACAAGCAACCCTGAAAAACGACACAGCGACGATACACCCAGACAACTACATAGACAATTCATAAAATTAAATAGTTTTACAAAGAGACCCGACCTTACCTGACAGTCGTTATAGCCACCGCGAAGTGGTTTTGTAAAATGTTGGGACAATTTCAAATCATTAAAATAAAAAAATGGAACAAAACAAAATCGAAATGTTCATTGCATCAATGGGAAGCAAATTTCCCAGCGAAAAATTAATGCTAATGAGAAACCAACTTGAAAAAGTTGAAGACCAAAAATTAATGGTTATTCAGTCTGTTGATTACAAAGACACAACAACTTTGTTAATTCTGTCTTTATTTTTGGGTAGTTTGGGAGTGGACAGGTTTATGCTTGGACAAACAGGACTTGGAGTTGCAAAACTTTTAACCTGCGGTGGAATGGGAATTTGGACAATCATTGACTGGTTTACAGTTATAGGGAGGACAAAAGAAATGAATTATCAAAAATTTACGCAAGTTGCTTTTTAGACTTCTTCAAAACTATTATGCTCAATATCTGCTGACTATTTTTTCAATAGTTGGCGGGTATTTGGCGTTGATTTTTCCCGACAACTTGTCAAACCATAGCCAACATACACTTTGTTTATTCAAATTGGCGACAACTATTCCTTGCCCTGGTTGTGGTATGGGACGAGCAACACTTGCGTTATTAAACGGTGACATACCGCTATCTTTTTTATACAATATTCTTTGCATTCCTTTTACAATAGCAATTATTATTTCTTTAACCTGGTTGACCGTTGACATATTTAGTAAGCGAACAACATTTTTCAAATTCGTAAAGCAGGACATCAGTAACAAATACAAATTTTTACTTTTTTCATTACTAATAATTGACTGGACAATTAATATAATCCGACTATGACAGTAACACCGGTGGCCATAAGGGCAGCCGCTAACAGCACATTTGCAATAGGCGGGGTTTCGTACTTCGCGGTGACTATACAAAACTGCGTAACTATACAGCTGCCCTGTTCAGATCCTTCGACCTGTGGTCTCAGGATGACAATTGCGCCCTAAGGAAGGGCATCGCGGTTGTTTCGCTACGCTCAACAGTTGTCGACCCATTGAAAGCTTGTTGAGCGTAGCGAAACAATCGGATAATCCTGATTCTAGTGCCGCATCCACCGAATAGCCTGTGAATTGGCGCGATAGATTTTTTGTTCATCAAGGCTTGAGGAGAGCTTAATGCGGGACATTTTAACCGACGAAGAACGCAGATGAACGGAAAATATGGCCGTCCATTCACAGGCTATTCGGTGGATGCGGCACTAGGGACTGATTTGTCATCCTGAGACTGCAGGTCGAAGGATCTGAGCATGGCTGCTGCTGTAGAAAATCCCAGACATGCTCTGAGCATGACAATGCCCTGGAAAATAATACGGACCGGGAAACCCGGGTTGCTTTTGGACGCTTACCCCTAAGCTATCTTCCCAAAATTTTCAAAAGAAACACCTTCTTGTCACTATATTAGCGCAAAAATGTAGACTCAACTTTTATTTCCATGAAATTATCTACCATGCGTCCCTGTTATATACCGCTGCTGCTGCTGGCTGCTGGCTGCCTGACCAACCGCCCGAATGCCAATGCACAACAGTTGAGCATCCCTTTGGGCGGCAATACCTTTCAAATATCTTCCAAATCCACGGAAGCAATTACAGACCATGGCATTGAAAGCTGGCAGCGCAAGACCACCGTATATGCGCTTTATTTTTCGCTTCATACCGCGCATGGGGTGCAGTTGGCGCTTCCTTTGATCGACCAGTCGGGCAACAGTACCCTGTCGATTTCGGTGAATGGCGCAGTGAAGCAATACAATCTGAAAGCCGGCGACCGGGAAATTGATTTAGGGGAGACGGTACTGAATGGCTATAATGTCATCAAGCTACAAGGTATCCGAAAAAGCGGTGCAGATTTCGCCCGCATCGAGGAACTGCTCATTCGGCATAAGGATACGATACAGGTCAATTATGTGCCTGATAATCAGGATAATAACTTCTACTTCGGCAGAAGAGGCCCTTCCGTTCATTTGAATTATGAATTTCCGGAAAACACCGACATCAAATGGTTGTACAACGAACTGACAGTTCCGACAGGCGATGACCCAATCGGTTCCTTTTATATGGCCAATGGCTTTGGAGAAGGCTATTTTGGGATGCAACGCAATGATTCGACAGAAAGAAGGATTCTGTTTTCCGTTTGGAGCCCTTTTGAAACGGATGATCCAGCGACCATTCCGGAAGCGCAAAAAATTCGCTTGCTGAAAAAAGGCATTGGCGTTCATGCCGGAGAATTTGGCGATGAGGGATCCGGCGGACAGAGCTACCTGGTTTATGACTGGAAGCCGGGCACGGTGTGTAAATTCCTCAATTCAGTGGCGCCGGATGGGAAGGGCAATACCATTTACACGGCTTATTTCATGGATAACAACACCGGCCAATGGCTTTTGATCGCTTCTTTTTTACGCCCCCAAACCAATACCTGGTACCAACATGCGCATTCTTTTCTGGAAATTTTTGAACCCGCCAATGGGTATGTATCCAGAAAAGTATGCTTGAATAACCAATGGGCCTGCGATACCAACGGACATTGGACAGCGCTGTCCAGGGCGAAGCTGACCGGCGATATCAATGCGAAAAGAAGGTATAGGGTCGATTTCGACGGCGGCGTGGAAGGCGACCATTTTTTTCTGAAGAACGGCGGTTTTTTTAACGCGAAGACCGTCCTCAATACCAAGTTTACCCGCATGGCGAAAGGCGGAATGCCGAAGATCAATTTTGATAAATTGCCGTAGCCTTCCAAGGCTAACGATGACCTACATTTTTTTATCCTTGGATTGGTTGGCCCGCGTATTTCCATGGACACTTTTACACGTTTTGGACACCCCCAGTTTTTCCCCGGCCTTTCTGCACCACCCATTCCTTGCTTTTTTTTGGGCATTAAACATGAAAATGGAAGATTAAAGTATTGCAAATCAATTTATTGAAAAATAAATACTAAAAAAAACGTGGCCATTTATCCTGCCTGAAAATTACTTCTTCAACTCAAAAAACTGTTTTATCGAGCCGAAAAACTGCTTCGCTGAGCCGAAAAATATTTTTTTTGGGACAATAGGATAGCTGCAAGGGCGGTTCCTGCACAGCAATCCGGACAATAAAGCCTGCTGCTGAATGGTAAGCAATTGCTTATTCCGGATCAGCACTTTTGCACTGGCCCAGCTTCGTGGCCGGGACCTGTTACCTTTTCGCCTTTTTCGGCAAAAATGGTGACAGGTCCAAACGAATGACCCACACAAAATCTTCCCGGAAATAAAATGGACATGCATCAAAATCCCTCCATTCAAGCCATTTCGAATAAAAAAGAGAAAGGACGGCCGCAACCAGACTCCTGCAAACCTCGACAGCCAGCAATACCCCAACAGCCTTAACCTTACCGGGCGTTGGATGGATCAATCCCGAAGAATGGCTCCAGGACGTGCTCAACAGCATCGCTTTTACAAGGCCTTCTCAATTGCCACAATTACTGCCGCCTTTTGGGAAGCCGCAGATCTGAACCGATAAGTGGGGTTGATGGGAGGCTTACTGGAAGTCTATAACCTGAATGGCCAATTGGTGCGCAGTTTCTCCTGGAATCGCGGTGCTGCTCAACAGGAGTTACCCGTGGCGGATCTTGCCAGTGGCTTTTATACGCTTCGGTTGACAAACTGGTGTTCGACATTCCTTTTTCTAAGGACTTACGGACAAGTACAGTTGGCATCCATCAACATGGTGGCTGTTACATTGAAACTACCCATATTCGTTCCGATGGGCGCACAAATCGTAAGGGTGCCTGTATTCGCAGTAAAAGTCTGCGTCATGGTGGCTAACGGGGTACTATACGTTAAGTTAAAAGGCGATGTGCCGGTGAAATTCAAGTTGACTATTTGGCATGACCCTTCACAAAAGTCGGGATTCGCCGTCGCCAGGGTCACGGTGGGCACTGGTTTCCAGGTCACTTGTGCGGCATTGGAAAAGTCGAGGCATGGATCAGTTAAATCTACGTTGCCATTGAGGGCATTCCCTGCCACAGTGGCAACGTAGTAAGTGACGTTGGTTTGCATAGTTGCCGGGTTAAATGGGATACTGGCCGTATTACTTTGCACAAGGATGCTGCTCACCGGGCTGCTCGCATTGGTATACAATACGTATTGCAGTAAGTCGCCGGCTTCGAGTGTAGCATTGCTGTTATAAGGCACGGTGGCTGCGGTGGGTACGCAGTAATTGGTACTGGTATTGGTGACGGTGCCCGCATTGGTGATGCAGGCGCAGGTGTAGGGAAAAGAATAGTCGGTGGGCGACCCAGCCCCGCCTACAAAGAAGTTAAAACCTTGACAAATGGCTGTCCAGGTATTGGCGTTGACATCATATTCATACACGTTATCCGGGGGAAGTGTTCCTGAAAACCAGTATTGTTTGGGGCAAGTGGGGTTGTTCACTGCTGCGCCTGCAATGAATGGCCTGGGTAGGGCAGTGATGACGGTTGATGCTGCTGGATTCGTGACATTTATCAGGGCCAGTTTGGGGGCACTGTTGACAAACACTGCTCCATAATACAGTCCATTTTGATACACCAAATCACCAATGCTGTTCCAGCCGGCAGGGAGTGGGCCTATCAGCGTTAATGCACCCGATACCGGATTAACTGTCCAAAGGCTTTGGCCCATTACATACAGCAAGCCGTTGCCTCCATATTCCACCGCAGTGGCAAGAGCACTTGGATGGTTGGCTAATTGTACGGTCGTGTTGGTTACTAAATTAGTTTTCCAATAGGTCTGCCCGAATAATTCATAAACTATTGTATCGGGACCGACCGCCATATCATTGAAAGCATGCCCATTAAATACTAAGGTGGAAGTACAGGTGCTTACATCAAAACGATAAATATTGGAGGCGGTATTATTGAAATAAATAATTTGTGCACTGGCGTGCAGGTATCCGGTACAGAGCAAAAAGAGGACAAGCCTTTGCGGGTATTGCATGTAAGTTGATTTAGTCAACAAAGAACAGTACCGTCAGCAGAAGGTTATGCTGAATAATCCGTTTTGTCTGGTTTTTACAAAAAAAATGGTCTGCGTACAGGCCGGTGTTACTTTTTTTCTGGCAGTCATTTCAAGAATAAGCGCCACTTAGAGCGTATTTCGCGCAGATTTTACACAGATTTCGCGCAGATTTTTTTGCATAGATTTTACACATATTTCAAACTGTATGGAACTTGGAGACTCCACCATTTGTGGTCTGTCAAGTCCTAGTGCCGCATCCACCGAATAGCCTGTGAATGGACGGCCATATTTTCCGTTCATCTGCGTTCTTCGTCGGTTAAAATGTCCCGCATTAAGCCCTCCTCAAGCCTTGATGAACAAAAAATCTATCG
>JBILHQ010000220.1:0-10032 GCA_044350415.1 Saprospiraceae bacterium
ATTTGGACAAATTAGTCATAATCAGGCAATAAAAGATGATTTTCACATCCAGATGAATGCGTCTTCATGGTGCCTGATTTCTTTCACCTTATCGTGCTCAAGAAGGACGGCCACCACGTCGAAACGAATGGCCCAATCGTACCCGATGGCTTCCATATAGGCACCGGCAGTGCGTGCCAGCAATCGCTGTTTTTTCACCGTTACGGCCTCTTCCGGACCACCAAACAATTCGTGGTGGCGGGTCTTGACCTCTACAAAAACAAGTAATTTGTCGCCCCACCAGGCGATTAAATCAATCTCTCCCCGGCTGTGCCGGAAATTCCGCGCAACTATCCGGTAACCCTTGTCAATCAGGTAATCTGCTGCTATTTGTTCGCCTTGTTCGCCAGTCAATAAATGTTTGGCTTTTGTTTTACTCATTTTTGCAGCAGAAAGCAGTGGTGGATTCGTTTGTCCCGAAAATCCTCCGGAATGGTTTTACCGGTAATATTGGTCATTGCAGCACCGGCAGATGCCTCGGGGTCCATTTTAAATTTACGGAAATTTGTGGAGAAAAACAGTTTTCCGCCAGGTGCTAACCGCTCCAGCACCCGTTGTAACAACCAGGCATGATCGCGCTGAATATCCAGCGTGCCCCGCATCCGTTTGCTGTTCGAAAACGTTGGTGGGTCCAGGACAATCAGATCCCATATTTTTTCCGGCTCCTCGTGCAGCCAATCCAATACGTCTATCTGAACAAAACGGTGATTTTTCCCCGTATAACCATTTAATTCCATATTCTTCTTCGCCCACTGCAGGTAAGTATTGGATAAATCAACCGTATCAGTTGAAGTGGCACCACCAGCTGCGGCATACACTGAAAATGCACCAGTGTACGCAAATAAATTAAGTACACTTTTCCCGGCAGACAGGTCTCGGACCATCTTTCGGGTATTGCGGTGATCAAGGAACAACCCTGTGTCGAGATAATCGGAAGGATTTATAATAAACTGAAGGCCATTTTCGGTAACTACTTTTTCAACTCCCGCTCTGTCATATCGTTCATACTGCTGTAATCCCTGCTGTCGCTGCCTGAATTTGAGGTAGATATCTGATTTTTCCACTTTCAGCACCGTCGACATCACCTCCATACAGCCATCCAGCCAGGCAACGTGTTCATCAGGCGACAATTCATGTGGCCGCGCATATTCAGATACGTGAAGTATTTGGTCGTAAATATCAATAGCCAACGGGAATTCGGAAATATCATCGTCGTAGACCCTGAAACAGGTCACGTCCTGCTTCCTCGCCCACTTGCCAATGTGGCGGTACACCTTCTCTAAACGATTGGCAAACATTTCAAACTTATTATCGGACATATATAGTGGTGAGTGGTGAGTGGTCTTGTCGAAGTTCTAATATTCGGATGGGATGAAGTACTGCTTTAGTATTTCACAGTTGGGGTTAAATGTACAGCCAATTCCTTATTCGCCCGCAGATCGTGCCGGGTATATTCCCAATTCAGTTCGCCTGCCTGCCATTGTCCACCGGCATTGGGGCCAATGGCGACTTTGGCAATTTTGCCAAAGCGGTGATGGGGCCAGCGATGGTGGTAACAAAAATTGCCCATCGAATAAATCGACGCACGCCGTTCATTACCAATGGCATAAGCCGTTGCTGGCTGTGGGCAATGGGAATGATTCCCTGCAATCATATTCCACTTTGACAGCCAATTTTCTGCTAATTTTATTTGTCCGGGATAAGGATACAATTGTAATTCATATCCCCAATGAGGGAGCAATAAATTAAAATTGGCGCTTTGGTCATACCATTTACCGGCATCATCCAGCCAGGCAACATATTTGCATATCTGATTCGACAACCCCGTTACTGATGTGATATTTATATCGCCAATGCGCAAAGCTGCTTCATGTTGAGCGCCGATCACATAGCCAAAATGGTCTTTTAGCCAGGCATATTGTTCCACAAAAGCAGGATAGCCAAAATCACCTGCATGGTTATTGGCCACATAAACAATAGTGCGTTCCGGAGGGAACATTTGGGCAAGATATCCGGCAATTTCTTTGCGGTGACTCAAGGCCAATAACCGCTTTTGGTCGGTGATTACGCCTTCCATATTCACCAGCAAATAATCAACCCCTGCAAAAAACTGCTTTACATCATCACTAATAGTCAACCTGTAATCTTTAATGGGCATCACATCGCCCGTGAATCCCAGGGTGACAGACGGCGTGATGCCGGGATTGATGATGGATTGCTTCGCAAGAGGCCGGGTCAATTGTTTATACCGGCGCGATGGCCGGATACGATTTTTAAAAAAAGAAATTTTTTCCCGCCAGTTATAGCCTGAAGCGAAGGTCCTGACTGGGGTATTGAATGCAGGTGGAATATTGAAATCAGAATGCATAGATCAGATTTTGACAGCAGGTGTCTGGCCGGTCAATTTGTTAGCAGCATAACAAAAAATACTGGCAGTTACAAATGAAAACATAGAATATACCAAAGGTGGAATTACCATTTGCTGGTTTCCGATTAAGGTCCCGGCAATAAGGAAAGAGAGCGTAGTATTTTGTACTCCCGACTCGATCGCTGCAGTAATTCGGGATGGCTGGGCGGCACCGATATACTTTAAAAAGAAATATCCAAAAACCAAACATGCTGCATTTTGTACCAGGGCATGCGGCAAGACCATTAAAATCTCCCGCAAACTCAAACTTGCGCCGCCATGACTTTCGCCGGCAAAAATTTTAATAAAAAATACAGTCAGCAACAGGCCAAGCATAACATAGCGCGAGGGGCGCTCAATACTATCTGCTAAATCGTTGCGAAAATGGCGCAATACTACGCCGAGTGCCGCAGGAATAAGCGTAATACTGAATATCTGAAGAACGGTTTCCCAAAACGGCAAGTACAACTCAGACTGGGTACCCATAAAATAATTGAGCCCCAAATTCACCACTAAAGGTATGGAAAACAGCGTCAAAAAACTGTTTACAGTAGTGATAGAAAGGGAAAGGGCCACATTGCCCCGAAACAGATAAGCAATCAGGCCTGCAGTTGCGCCGCCCGGACTGGCGGCCAAAATAATGAACCCCGTTTTGATTTCCGGAGGAAGTGAAGGATGAAGGTATGCCAGCATAAATGCAATCAATGGCAACGCCACCAACTGTCCAGTCAATGCCACCATCAATTCCCGGGGATGCTTCAGGATCTTCTGGAACTCCCGCGCAGTGAGCGACAGGCCTACCCCAAACATTACCAAACCCAGTACCAAACTCACCAAAACATCTACAAAATGTATCCCCATATCTGCATTTAATTATCTGATTATCAAGTATTAACACTCGATTTTTGTAACAACTGTGCATCAATTGTCATTAAAAGACTGTATCCCATTCGTTCCAATTCAACCTGGAATCTTTTTTTTCCTTCCACCTCTACTACCCTGCCCGACAACCCTGTGAGAGGTCCGGCAGTAATCATTACCGGGTCGCCTACTCCTACTGCACCGGGAATGGCTTCCAGTTCAATGTCATTTTCTAAAACTATTCTGCGCAAGACATTGATTTCTTCATCCGGAATAGCGATGATATTTTTAGAAAAGCGAACAAAACCAGCTACATTTTCAGTCTCCAGCACCGGCACATATTCGCTTTTAAGAATCTTTACAAAAACATAGCAACTGATTAGTGGTTTCTCCGTGTGTCTTACTTTACGGGTATATCGTTTTACCGATTGCACCAGCGGCACATAAGCATGGATGTTTTTTTTGGCAAACATCTGCGCTACCGCTTTTTCGCATTTGGAACGGGTATGAACGGCAAACCAGCGCGCTTCCGTTGTATGTAACTGATTGACAATCTGTATCTTTGTCAAAATTAAAAATCATTGTTAACCGGCCAGAAATTCATCCGCACCCCCATTGTGAAAATTCGATTGTCCAGGTCAAATGCCTTGTCGTCGCTTTTTTTATTGCGCAAAAGTACATGGAAATCCATAAAAGTGTTTCTCCATAACTCCCACGAAACATCCAGACCCAATAATCGGGTATTTGCACTAACCCCCTGTCCAATAAAATTGTCATAATCACTTGCCCGGTTGATATAGGACAACAAAATATTGGAACCATAGTTTTTGCCAAACGGATCATCTCCTGTGTGCATTTGCACTATTCTTCCAGTAATAAAAAGCGCGCGGAGGGGTTGCCACCGCACTACACCAACAAACTCTCTGAAATTGGCACCCAATGGATGCGCAAGCGGGTGATTAAAATGCGAAAAACTATTCAGGGAGTCAAAATGCGACCAGGTATATGGGCGGGCCATATTGTATTCTAATTGAATATCAAGATGATCAACTCCCAAAACATCGATGTATTTTATGCCCGCCTGTACCGCGTACTTGTTGCCCCACCAGCCAGTTCCGGCGCGCAATTCTTTCAGGATAAACTCATCTACTGTTAACTGCCCGTACAATTGCAGGTGGTGCCATAAATTCCAGCGACCATCCAAACCAATAATGACATTATCGGGACTACCAATAACCGCCTCTACGGACCGGTATAAAATGACAGGATTGAGGTATTGAAATTCAAACTGCTGACTCCTGTTAAATGCCGTGGCTTCAAAAAGCCCAAAAGACATGTTTTTAGTCAGATTATAGTTCAAATAGTGAATTGCCATGTACTTTTTGGGCAATCGATTGGCCTGTCCATCCTGATTTGCAGTTCGCGGACTTAGTTCCATAAACAGGTTTTGGTAATGAAATTTCCAAATCCGTGTATTAATCTTAAAGAAAAAAGCAGGTGGTGCAAAATCTGAAAGGAACACTGACCGGTACCCATTCCCAAGAAACTGCCGGCCATGCCCAAATTGGATGCCGATATGTTTGGTGGCCTGAAAGCCCACATAAGCTGTGGCGACATTGAAATCACGCCCTTTTTGAACGTTAATGATGCTGCTGTTATACGTTTTGTAACTTCCAGCACCCGGAACAGTAAAAAACTTTTCTGACCACCCATTAACATAGGAAGGAAAATGCGCCTGACTTTCCAATACACTGGTATAAATAAAGACTTTTCTGTCTATCTCGGCGCGGAGCTCCACGCCGCGTTGATTGACAAAAAGAGCACCAGTCGTATCCTGTGTATCCGTCCCTGCTTTTACATTCAGCACTGGGTTTATGCGCAACAGAAAAATTGGTTTAGCAGGATCTTTTTCACTAAACTTATTGATTTCAAAAAGATAAGCAGGCGTTTTATAGAAATACCA
Organism: Saprospiraceae bacterium; assembly: GCA_044350415.1. Classification (GTDB taxonomy): domain Bacteria; phylum Bacteroidota; class Bacteroidia; order Chitinophagales; family Saprospiraceae; genus M3007. Next base: position 5,271 of record JBILHQ010000220.1, read on the forward strand.
CAGCAGCGGGCGCTTACGGGGCTGCGCCATTTTACTCCACTCGTTCACCTCATCTGATAAATATTGCAGGTCGCGAAGGGTGCTTTGTGAAAAGTTGGCGGTATCGCTTTTCGACCTCAGCAGGTCAGTATATTCCCCGATATCCCGAATAGAATAGCCTTTTACTTCGGGATGAATAAGGGTTGGTACGACAGTTTTGATCTGAAATCTTTCGGTGAGGTAAGCTGCGCGACTGTGGATAAGCACAGTCACCGGTTGCGCCCAAGTCTCCACTGTGAAAAACAGAAAAATGTAAAGGAAATATTTCATGCGAGTATCTGTTCAAAAACGGTGCGAAATGGCACCCAGAAAAAGGTATTGAATGAGGAGTTGTGCCAAAGCAAGGTAAATTGTCCATCAAAACGCTGCACCTGGTCTTTCAATGCCCGTAATTGTCCCAGCATTTTTTCAGGATCAAGGTCTAAATACCGGGCAAATGTAACCTCCATTGCAATAAGTGGTTGCTCCCGAAGCAATAATGTACGCCGTTGCAAGAAATCAAAGACCTGGAATTCCATACAAATGCCGCAACGGAAACCGGGAAGATCGGAATAGCCAAGCGTTGAATCGGCTTCCAATTGATGATCTTCCCACATTTTCCAGGTAAAAGGAGCATGAAAACAAAGGTAATGGTGTCTGCCAGAAACTACAGGCAATGGTGCTGCCTGCCGCAGTGCAGTTAACTCAGCGCCAAAACGAATTGGATCATTCACTGCTTCCCTAGACGGATGGAATCCAATAATATGCCTTTTTTTTGCTATTTTCTGCATCAATTGGGTAATTACAGGGTGTTTTAAATCATACCATGCATCAAAATGACGGGGTCTTTCACTCAGAAAATTAAATTGAACGGGCGTACCATGTTGTTCGCCCCAAGCCATCAATTCGTCAAAAGTATCAAATGGATCTTTGGTTGCCCGCAACCCGTTTTTCCACCAATATCGAATTTCCTGCACAGGTTTCCCCCTGAATAACGCCCCGCCAATCGTTCGGATGACCTCTTGGGGAGACCACCATAACCGCGGATGATCCACATCACAACTCAATATGGTTTGGAAATGGTGCTTTTTTCGATCGCGTTCCGGCCATCCCAATTGGACAAAGCATTGAAAAAGAAAGATTGCCCACTCATTGACCACCGGTCGGTCCAAAAATCCAAATCGGGAGGCCAACGCCGCTGCACCCGGAAAACGACCATACTCATCCAGCGTGCCTTCTTCCCGCAGGGCATATTCTTCCCAACGGGTAAGCATAAAAAAAGCAGCAGCAATCAGGTCACCCCCCAGCAAAATGTGTTCCCTATCTTGTTGGAAATCAATATTCCCAAATAGGACAGCCATTGGCGTGCCATCAAATGGGTTGATCCAGTTTTGCACGTCAGCAGGCACCGAACCGGGCGTGTAAATAGTATCAAATGTTTTATCTATCCAAAATCCATCCTGGATATGCACTGAATGGCCATTAGGCAACCGAAATAAATACCCCCGTGCTGCCACATCAGTTTCAATGCAGTAAGGAACGCCCAATATTTCGGACAGCAATACTGCAATGGCATATTCCTTTTCAACCTGGAAATCCGGATGGATAACAACGGAGATCATGCTAAATTACCAGTTTTTCGCAGCCGCCTTTCAATTTCGTTTAAAATCAGATGCGCTACCCGCAATGCTTCAAATCCGTCATAGAGGGTTACAATCGGTTCCGTATTATTCGTAATCGCTTGTGCGAAAGTATCTAATTCTTCCTGAATGGCATTGGTCGGCAATGTTTTGGGCATTTGGAGGTGGAGCCATTTTTTACCTGCCGGTGTATCAAACTCCATCAACTGGTCTTCTGGTGGCAGGTGTTGTGCATCAGTGGCGAAAAGGCGGATCATTTGCGCCTGTTTTTCCAAAAAGTCAAGACTGATATAGGTATCTTGCTGGAACAGGCGCATTTTTCTCATTTGCTTCATAGAAATCCGGCTGGCAGTGAGATTCGCCACACAACCATTCTCAAATTCAATACGGGCATTGGCAATATCGGGGGTTTGACTTAATACAGCCACTCCGCCAGCACTCACTTTTTTCACCGGACTTTTCACCAGGTGCAGGATCAGGTCCAGGTCGTGGATCATCAGGTCCAGCACTACCGATACATCCGTTCCGCGAGGCTGGAAAGCGGCGAGTCGGTGACCTTCGATAAACATCGGTTTTAATGCCATGCCATGCAGTGCCTGGAAAGCAGGATTGAAGCGTTCCACATGCCCAACCTGTACCTTCAGACCAGTGGCTTCCACCAATTTCAGCAACTTCCGACCCTGGGCTACAGTATATGTTACCGGTTTTTCAATAAAGAGGTGTTTCCCTTGCTTCAAGGCTTTAACAGCCATTGAATAATGGGTGACGGTGGGTGTAACAATGTCGACGACATCGCAATCCAGAAACAATGCTTCCGGGGTTGCATACCGTTTTACGCCATACTTATCTATAGCAGATTGCGCATTTTTATCACTGGGATCGTAAAAACCAGCCACTTCCCACTTATCTGAAGTCAGGGCACAATTGATATGTATTTTGCCAAGATGGCCTGCTCCGAGTATACCTAATTTTAGTTTCATATTGAATTGAATATTTTTTAGTCGGTTAGTCCCAGGTCTGCAAGCGTGGCAATTTATACAAGTGACTGCCATGCTTGCGGTCCACACTACGGACCTGGGACTAACAGACTAATTTCTGACTAATACACCGGCCAATCGCCCCTCAATTTCATTACTTTTTCGATAATATCACGCACACATCCTTTGCCTCCTTCGAAAGGAGAGACATACTGAACGACTGCCATTACTTCAGGAGCTGCATCATTGGGGCAAGCAGGCAGACCAACTTTCCGGAGAACCGGCAAGTCAGGCAGATCGTCGCCCATATAACAGATTTCAATAGGTGACAAATGAAATTCCCGAATGAACTGTTCAAAAACCGGCAGTTTATCATGCCGGCCAGAAAATATCTGTTGCACCCCCAGGGCATTGAGCCTTTTGATGACCCCTTCGGAACGGCCTCCCGTAATCACACAAACAGGATAGCCTTTTTCTATAGCCCATTTAATAGCCTGCCCGTCGCGTACGTTCATTGTCCGCAGAAATTCACCGACTTCGGTAACTAACACGTCATTATTCGTCAGCACACCATCTACATCCAGCACAAAAGCCCGCACGGCTTTCATCAGATCGAATACATGCACTAATTCAATTTGTGGCTGATAGATCAGATTATTTTGATTACCTGCCGTTGGTGAAACCTCCATTGTATTGCATTTGAGATTAATTGCAAAGAACTTGATTTGGCCTGAAACGGTTTATTTTCAGGCAAAAACAGTCTTTTATACTAATTCTGTGAATTGACCTTAATATTTTTTAACACTTCACGAACGAAATTAGTTTTAGTAGCGTTTGCTTAGCATATACGTGTAAATGGCATATTATTTTTTTCATAGTCGATTTACTGTATACACAGAATATTCATGATATATTTCCAAAAATCAACCAACATTATGCGTTTTCGATTATTACCCTTGCTCACCCTTGCCGTGCTTTTGAGCACTCAGGCATTTGCACAAAATGCTAATCCATCCAAACATTACCAGGGCTTGCTTTGGGAAATTTCAGGTAAAGGTACCACGAGACCCAGTTATCTGTATGGCACAATGCATGTACCTGAAAAATTAGCCTTCAATTTGTCTGATTCTTTCTTCGTTGCCCTTCGAGCGGTGGAGATGGTTTCACTGGAAACCAATCATGATGTTTGGCAGGATTTTATGGAGCAAATGAAAGAAGACGGAAAAAACTTTATGAATTCCAATGGATACGGTAATGAAGGCCGGTATAATTATACCGATTTGTATGGACAAAGTTTTCTGTTTGAAGCGCCCGACACGCGCCTTTTTGAAGGCATGTTTGCATACAGGCCCGTAATGGCCAATGAATTCTTATACCGTTCCAGCGGATACAGTGAAGATTATGAAGAGAATACCTATCTCGATCTTTTTATTTTTCAGGCCGGCAAAAAATTAGGCAAACAAGTAATTGGGCTGGAAACTATGGATGGCAGTTACGAATCGGTTTCCCGGTCACGTATTCCCGATGATAAGGGTGTGGAAGAAGAAGAGTACAGCCGCAAGTATGTTTCGCCGGATGCCATTCGGAATGCTTACCGCAAACAGGACCTTGACGCACTCGATTCCCTGAATGTCATCATGAGTCCAGGAAAAAACTTCCGGAAATATATGCTGGATGTCAGGAATATCGTAATGGCCAATGGTATTGACTCTATTGCACAACTGGGTAAGACCATGTTTTCGGCTGTCGGTGCAGCACATTTGCCTGGTGAGGGCGGCGTCATTGAAGCACTGCGCAGGAAAGGCTATACTGTTCGCCCGGTAAAATTCTCTTTTGATACCGCGAAGAAAGATATGAGCCAGATTGACAGCATGCATTATCCGGTAAAATTCAGCAAGCAAACCAGCAAAGACTCCCTTTGGTCGGCAGATGCACCCGGTAAATTCTATAACACCTCTGACAACTGGCGTGTAGAGCAAAGCCTTTGTGCAGATATGAGCAATGGCACCTATTATGCCGTCTACCATATTCAAACTTACGGGCTTTGGACCGGTCAATCACCTGAATACATTTCCAGTCGTATCGACAGTATTATCTATGAGAAAGTGCCTGGAAAAATTCAGGAAA
>JBILHQ010000221.1:0-10029 GCA_044350415.1 Saprospiraceae bacterium
GGCCCAAAGTGGCCTGATTACTTTAGACCTGGAAACCTATTATCCGGATGGCGAAATCGTTGAATTCGACCTGAAAGGGTATTTGTTTATGGAAATGATACTGAAAGAAAAAGACTTTCGGGAGGCATTGAAAAATCATGAATGGACCCAGTATCATGATAAATTTGTAGCAGTTTTTTGCTCTACGGATGCTATTATCCCAATGTGGGCCTATATGCTGGTGGCTACTTATGCAGCGCCATTTGCCAAAGATATTGTACAATGTACCCCTGCACAACTTCCGGAAATCATCTTTTTGAAAAAAATAGCAGCCCTGGATATTTCCCAGTATGAAGGGAAGCGGATGGTGATCAAAGGATGCAGCGACCGCCCCGTTCCCTCTTCTGCGTACCTGGAAATCACCCGCCGGTTGCAGCCCGTAGTCCAAAGTATTATGTTTGGTGAACCTTGCTCAACTGTGCCGGTTTATAAAAAAGTAAAGGAAATTACCGTAGAAACCCTGGATTAATAAGAGACTTGTTGCTGGCCGGGCAGCCTCCCACCGCAACAAGTCAATTCAATTTTCTATGTTTAATGTCCAATTTTAAATGGCATTTTTTGATTGGGGGCTCCTGTTTTTTTTGAAATCAAGGGCCTGTTCGTTCCCATATACCTCCCTTAAAATTGAACATTGAAAATTACACACATTGAACATTAAATATTGAACATTGAAAATTGAAATTTTTCATTATTTTTTCTATTCTCTCATGAAGTTTATTCCACGTCATCGGTTGCTCCATATTTCGGGGTTATTCCTTTCTGCATTAGTTTGGCTGGCCAACGCCGGCAATCCCAACAATGCCAAAACCGGCGCTCCGTTCGACGGTCACTGCAATGATTGTCATAGCGGTAACAATCCGAATAATTATGGTGGTTCAATCATCGTTTCCGGTCTTTCATCCCCTATTCTGCCCAATACCGTCTATCCACTCACCGTTACAATGACCACCACAGGTGCAGGCGTACCCGTTCGGGGAGGATTTCAAATGGTGGTGGTTGATGGAAATAATGCCAATTGTGGCGACCTGCAGGTCATTGCAGGACAAGGAACGGGAACTGAAATAGTAGTGGCTACCGGCCGGGAGTATATTGAACACCGAAATCCGAAGAATTTCAGTGGTGCCGGTAGCAGTATTACCTGGGACTTAAATTGGAAATCTCCTGCATCAGCCTTCGGAAATACTGCAAAACTATACTTTATTGGTAATTTTTGTAATGGTTCCGGAAGTGGTGGCGACTTCCAGTTCAATACTAATGATACTTATACTTTTCTAGCACCTCCAGCCATCGAGGCTGCGATTACCAATACTACGAATGTCTCGTGTTTCGGTCTGGCGAACGGCAATGCCACGGTTACTTCAAGTGGCGGAAATGGGGTGTACACATACCTTTGGAGCAATAACCAAACGACCCAAACCCTGAATAATGTGGCCGCAGGTAATTATACAGTCACAGTCACCGATACTGGTGGCGGTACGGCCACTGCTATTGCGGCCATTACACAGCCGGTGGTACTCGCAGGGACAACGCAGGTGAGCAATGTCATCACCTGCCTCACTCCTTCCGCTACCATTACGGCAACAGGATCTGGGGGCACCGCTCCATATAATTTCGCCTGGGCAAATGGAACCGCGGGCAATACGAATGAAGTCGCTGCATCAGGTACTTATATCGTGACCATCACAGACTCCAACGGATGCACCAAAACAGCATCAGCTGTTGTTACTCAAAATCTAACGGCCCCCACAGCCATTGCAACGGGGAGTGTTCAGTCCTGCGCGACCAATACGGCAACAGTAAGCGGTCAGGGTTCTTCTACCGGGGCCAGTTTCGCGTATTCCTGGACGGCTCCTCCTGGTGGGAATATTATCAGTGGTGGCAGTTCAACCTCCGCAGTGGTTAGCGGCCTTGGTAATTATGTGCTCGTTGTGACGAATATCATCAATGGGTGTACCGCTTCTGCGACAGCAATCGTAACAAGTGCCGTGCTTCCGGGAGCATCAGCTACGGGGGGCACCATCAGTTGCTCCAGTCCTGCCGGTATCATTATGGCGAGTTCTCCAACACCCAATGTAAGCTATGCCTGGTCAGGACCCAATAATTTTATGTCTGCGCTGCAAAATCCATCGGTAACTGCGACTGGCGTCTATACTGTAACGGTTAACGCCACCGGGTCGGGTTGTACGTCTACCGCCACTGCCACGGTATCGGGCGATTTAACACCGCCCAACCTTGCCGTAGCGGTAACACCTGCAACTTGTGCCGTGCCTGCTTGTACCGCCACCGCTTCCAGTACATCTGCTGGAGTAACATATTCCTGGACCGGCGTTCCATTTTCGCCTGTATCTCCAACGGTCACTTTGCCGCCTGGCGGCCCTTATAGCGTAATTGCCACAGGATCAAATGGTTGCACTACCTCCAGCCAGGTGGTTTACGCAGCGAATACTACACCGCCAACGGTGAGCGTCACTGGTGGTACTTTAAGCTGCTCGGTATTACAGACCTCCATTACAGCAATGTCTAACGCCGGTAACAGTATCTATTCCTGGAGTGGACCAGGTATCTTAAGTGGCAATCAAACTGCAACCATTGTGGTTGGCCAGCCCGGGCCTTATGCGGTAACTGTAACCAATCCCGTCAACGGTTGTACTGCCGCTGCAACTTTCCTCGTTACAGCGAATATTACGCCTCCGACAGTATCGATCGCACCACCAGCACATCTTAATTGTATCAATACAGTAGTTACCATTAATGCTGCTGCGTCTTCGCAAGGTGCTGAATTTTTCTATGCCTGGAATGGACCTGGTGTCGTTTCCGGAAATACAACATTAATGCCGGTGGTGAATGTAGCGGGTGTGTATACTGTTACTATTTCGAATATTATGAGCGGCTGTACGGCTACTGGATCTGTCACGGTTGTTCAAAACAGTGAGGTGATAACCTCCATTGGTAATGTAATACTCCCTGCCTGTTTTGGCAGCGCTACGGGCAGTGCTACCGCATTGCCAACTGGCGGAGTTGGCGGATTTTCGTTTCTTTGGAGTAACGGAGCAACTACCGCTCAGGCCATCGGCCTTATTGCCGGCACCTACACCGTTACAGCAACCGATACGGAAGGCTGCTCCAGCTCCGGGGCCATTGCTATTGCTCAACCTGCAGCGCTACTGCTTACGGTGACTTCCACTCCAGAAACTGGCGGTGGACTGAATAATGGCACTGCCACTGCCAATCCAACCGGAGGAATAGCTCCATATATCTACCTGTGGAGCAATGGCGGCACCACTACAACTATCGAATCGCTGGTTCCTGGTGCTTATACCACAACAGTAACAGATGCCAATGGCTGTACCGCAGTACAAACAGTGACCGTGAATTCCTTCAATTGTGTGTTCACGGCTACGCTTACCGCCACGAATGTTACTTGTGTCGGCGCAGGAAATGGTACCGCCACAGTAGTACTCGTAAGCGCTGCATTACCTGTTGTTTATCAATGGTCTAACCTCGGTTTTACCCCAACGGTCAACAACCTCGTGCCAGGCGTTTATACGGTGACCGTTACCGATGCCTCCAGTTGTTCCGTGATTGTGTCGACGACTATTGGCGAACCGGCACCCTTGTTCGCGAATGCAACCGCTACCGCTGTAAGTGCCGTTGGTGTCAATGATGGCACGGCTACAGCAAACCCATCAGGTGGGGTAGGGCCATACACCTATTTGTGGAGCAATCTTGCCACCACCCAAACCATTGTTGGTTTATCAGTGGGCAATTACGTGGTCACAGTGACTGATAATAATGGATGTACTACTGTACAATCGGCATTTGTGTCAGCCTTCAACTGCTCCGCTACCGCCCTTGTTAACGCCACGAATGTAACTTGCGCAGGTGCCAGCAACGGCACCGCGTCCGCACTGATGATCGGCGGCACAGCACCCCTGACTTATCTCTGGAATACCGGCGCAACCACAGCCAGCATTGCAGACCTTTCACCCGCAACTTATACTGTAATGGTGGTAGACGCCAATGGCTGCGCGGCATCTGCAGAAATAACGATCACACAACCTGCTCCCTTACTCGCAGAGGTTACTACCGTTCATAATGTCTCTTGCCTGAATGAAAAAACAGGTTTTGTAGACATTAGTGTCACTGGCGGCGGTACCACGCCTTATAATTTTACTTATCCAGGGGCCGGACAATCATTGCTTGGTGTGGGATTGTACACGATTACCGTGACGAATACCAATGGCTGTACCACTCTGCTCGATTTTTCTATTGTGGCCATCGATACCGTTCCGCCAACTATTACTTGTCCGCCCAATATTGAGAAATGCGACGACGGCACCGTGACGGGTTATAGTTTGCCCACCGCTACCGACAACTGCTTTGTTGGGTCTTTGCAATACACCTTATTGGAGGGAGTGCCGAGTGGATCTCCATTATCCGCGGGTGTGTACAACCAGGTGTTTCGGGTAACCGATCTGGCTGGCAACAGTTCGACTTGTTCCTTTTCCATCACCATTTTCGCCCCTCCGGATATTGCTTTGGTGTCCATCACTTACGATACCAGCGGCATGGGTACAGGCAGTATTAATATTTCGCCCCTCGGTGGAACTTTACCATATACCTATGAATGGAAAAAAGACGGGGTGTTTTTCTCCAGCGATGAAGATCTCACTGGTTTATTTGCAGGGTCTTACAAACTGAAAGCAACCGATGCCAATGGTTGTGAAGTCTCTGTGGCACCCTTTAATATCCTGAATGTTGTTGGGACGATCATTTCTTTCCGGGAGTCAGGCATCACCATTTCGCCAAACCCGGCTAACAACTGGATTACACTTGATTTTAAAGCGGTAACCCCTGTTGCGCTGGAAGTATATGATGCTTATGGCCGTTTGGTCCTGCAATTGTCAGATCGAAACACGTTTAATCATATTGATTTGACCGTGTTAGCCTCAGGCGTTTATCATATTTTGGTGGAGGATGAAGGAGGGCAACAGTACATTGCGCGGTTGGTGAAGGCTGGGTGGTAGACGACCCAGATTTCAGGGTTGATTTTTTATGGCGAGACAGGATTTAGGAATCCTGTCTCGCCATATTTCTAAAAATTATGCTCAAAGAACGATTTATTTATTGCTTTCTTAAAATCACTTTTTCCGTAACCTGAGCCGACGGTTGATCTGGATCAATAATCCAAAGTTCGATCATGGAATCATTAAAATCTGCAATTTTGTAATAGCTGAACAAAAAATCGGGGTCATATTCAATATATACTGTTTGTTCATTGTTTTGCAATTGCCAGGTGCCGGTGTATAATATAGGGCTGATCGAAGTATCGCACAATTCACCCAAATCACGATGCTCAATGGTTTGATTGCTGAGAAAGGTCCATGAATCATCATTAACACAGGTAGGCCATAATTCCAGTTCGAATACGCCATTCTTGTCAAAGTCCGACCAATGTTCTGCCTCAATCCAGGGACCGGCTGTTAAAATCTCTGTTGCGGTCGTTTCGGGTTTGGCGTCTTTGTTTTGGCAAAACATAAAACAGCAGAGAGGGATACTAAGAAAATATATTAAATTTTTCATTTTAATGAATTGTTTATTAAGAAATTGGATAGTAATGTTGCAGTTCCTACGAGCATGTCTGGAAGAAAAAATCCCAGACATGCTCGTAGGAAAATATTAATTTCGCAGGATTACAAAAGATGAACTAATGGTACTGCCATCTGTTGGAAATACCTGTAGATTATAGTTCCCATTTGATAATGTTGACGTATTAACTGAATTTATTATTGAATAAATTCTGCCAGTCTTTACCAAATAACCTGAATTGGCATGAACAATCCTCATTTCAAGGCCTCCTTCTGGTATATAATAATTCGGATCAATAAATGCCACTGAAATACCGTCTTGTGCAGGACTGGGGAACACTGCAACTCTGTTGCCGTTCCCCTGGCAGGGTGAATATGGAATTGTTTTCGTGAATTCTTTAGCGCCACAATCGTTTGTTACAGTAAGTTTAATCGTCCCGTATGAAAGCAGATGTGCTCCAGGAGCCGACACATTCACGGATTTTCCAGTAGCAGTGAAAGATTGTAAAGGCTCAATTAAATTTTTGAATTCCCAGGCATAGGTCGTATTCGGTAAATTTGGACCAACTGCTTCCACTGTTGCATCGGAACCTCCACAAAATGTAAAAGCATTGGAGTTAATGGTATAATCGGGAACTCCAGAGAGTATTTCTTTTGTATTGGTTATTGCACAAACATCGTGAATATCGCCAAATGGCTCCCAAATGTTTTGACCAGAGGATGTTGTGCCTACTAATTGTACGTCATCTTCGTGGTACATCTGAGGGATAATCCGATCTTCTTTATAGTCTACTTGTAAATAGGATGGATTTGCTAATGTGTTCATTTTAGCATTAGTTTCCAAAGAATTAGGAGTGAGAATGCTAATATTGCTTGTTGCCGACCAGAGGATATCCTGAAGAACAGAGCTTGTATAGAGGGGTTTCAGCTTATAATGCCCGGTAGCGCCGACACATAGCCCATCTGGTCCTTCAATATTTGAATCACCAAAATTCGTTAATCCTGGGGTTTCAGGATTATGGAAATCAGTCATTGCGTCCGGGAATTGCAGCATGTAGATATTACACAACGCCATAAAATCCAATCCGTTAAACATTTCGGAATTATTAACATTTCCCCAGGACAATTCTTTCCATTTGGTTTCCCATCGGCGACCTGTCCAGTCTGGTACATTGGGGCATTCAAATACTGGAAAGTGTGAATCTTCTTGATAATTATCATAATTTTGTGGCTTAACACAAGGCCCCTGACAAGGTGCGTTGCAAAGCATATTTTCAAAAAAAGCCCGATTGATTGCGATATTAGGTTCTGCAGGGAAAAGCAAGTTATTCATCATGCTGTAAATTTCAACTTTCTGGTTTGAATAAGCATCGATAATACGGTTATGGGCATAAGATGAGCCATAGTCTGCAACGTCCATTCCTGCTGTAATGGTTTCCAGGAAAAAAAGACCATTACTGGCATTAAGTTGGAATGTGGCGAGTGCCCCCCAAGCATCCCTTTCAGTTTTGGTAATGTTGTAATCATCGTCTTCATCATCGTTAATATTGTTATACATATATTTCATACCTGCATAAACAAATTTCATATCTCCGCCTTCACCAGAGTTCAGTTCAATTGACGCGTCGCAGCAAATGGGCGACCCGGGCCAGATAAAACGGGTACGTGCATTATTGCCTGCTTCAATGAAGCCTTTGGCAATATCCTGGGCAATTGCTAATGGATGATAAGTTTGTCCATCACACGTAGTTACTGTGGCATTTTTGGGGATATATCTTTTGATAAAGGCTAATCCTTTCATGATCTCAATCAACTGATCTATACTGCCAAAATTCTGCCGGTGGTAAAGATAGCAGGCCTGGCTGAATGTCGAACTACAAGGAGGTTTTTGCGACAACGCATTATCTGAACTGATCAGATCTATATTCCACTGGTCCTCCGAATCATCATGCAGTAAGTTTTCGAGTTCTTGTGTGGCATCTTCCCGCAGAAAAAAACCAGTGGTTCCTGATAAGTCGGGTGTCCAATCACAATTCTTGTCGCAATATTTTTTGGCTCCTCTATGCTTATCAGTACAATAGCGGAGATTGCACAAAGGACAGGCATCAGGATCGCATTTTTCTACTTCAAAGCCATCTGTGATTTCATCATAGCGCTCTCTGGCTAAGCAATTCGCAAGCATGTCTAAACGTTTATACGCCTGTAACGCTAAAAAAATCTCCTCAAGTGTTCTTTCCATTTCCTCCGTTTCACCACTGATTCTTAATAATTCATACTCTGTTGACAAGGTAACCAAATACCAACCTAATTGATGCGAAGTTTCGCTTCCCATATTCAGGTGGTTGAACTTGTGGTTTGGGTTTCCAATCACTGAAGTTCCTCCAGAACAGGTAGAGTCATAAAATGCATAAGAAGTATCACTCCTTGGCCAAATACCACGTGTTCCTTCAGGTTGCATAACAATACTCGTTGCAGGCAAGCTATACCCTCCTTTTAGAAACGATATGCCACAGCGCTGATCGGACGCAGGCTGATCGGGGTCAGTGATTCCGTTCCCAATACATCCGTCTGGTTTGCGGTCAATGGCAATAAAATGTTCATTAAATTGCTTTCGGTATTGCCAATATTTTGCTGTCATTGCTTCTGGCGAGCACGACTGAGCATTAGCAATAAAGTGGATAAAAGGTAAAATTAGCCAGAAGAGAAAGAGTTTTAAGGTTTTTTTCATATTGTATAAAACATTTAGGTTAGAAAAATCAAACAGGTATCAGCCATATTCATCTGTTTTAGGATGAATATGGTCAAAAGGAAGAAAAAAATCATGAAACTTAATTTGATATCGAATAAACCAAAGTGTCACCTTTGGAAATGACTAGTTGATCTCGTAATGGTGCAGGTTTAATCTCATCCATTTTATCCCAGGACCAGTAAATAGAAAGCGGTTCGTCAGCTACAGTAGGAATGTAAAAGGAAAGACTATCATCAGGCATAACCAAAAAAGGAAAATAGAAACGTTGCCCTATTGAAAAAGGACCTTCCTCGGCTTGTAAAGTAGCACTCTTGATAATTAGAAAAAGAGAATCGCGTACGGAATTATTGTTATTATATATATTAATGTGTAAGAAAGCATCATAAGGATGCATTTTTATATTAAATTCATTATATATTCCTGTTTTTATATATGAATTTATTTTAGAAAGATAACCATCTTTAATAAAAGGGCCTAACCCTCCTGCTTCATCGGCACTGAAAGTATATTCAATTTTACCAGTGCTATCCGTTCTTGCCCCTCTATTCCATTTGAGAGCAGACTCATGGGACTGGTCCCGGTAGTAGGCAGAATAATAATAAAGGACACTGTCCAAAGGCTCACCCGTAAAATAATCTACAACTGTAAGATTGATAACAGTAGGATTATCTTTGTTGCAGGAGAAGAGCGATAACAAAAAAGAAAAAAACAGGAAAAAGTTATAATTGGTTTTCATAAAAGAATGGAAAAGGTTAATGTTGAAATCTGTTTTCGAGACTTGTTGCGGTGGAAGTGCCCGAGCCATGAAATTAGTTATTTTCAGTCTGATTGAGGCTCATTTTGGAGTTCGTAGCATCGCTACGGACTCCAAAATAGCCGAAAAGCAGGCTGAAAATAACAATTTCTGGCCGGGCAGCCTTCCACCGCAACAAGTCTTTATACGAATATAATCCATAGTATTCAATTTGGCGTTTTTTTTAATAGCATTTGCCAGAATTGGCGAAACAACGTGCTGCTGGTTGTGTTATCCTCGTTGTGGAACACGCCATAATATCGGACAGTAATCTGAAAATTAACATAAAATGGAAAAAGACTGGAATAAACTTACCCCGGAAGAAGAAAACGTTATTGCCAAAAAGGGCACCGAACGGGCATTCACCGGCGAATACTGGAACTTTAAAGGCAACGGGCTTTTTATTTGCCGCCGCTGCAATGCCCCACTGTATGAATCGACCGACAAATTCGATTCCGATTGTGGCTGGCCTTCTTTCGACGACGAAATTCCGGGTGCTATTGTGCGGCATACGGATATTACCTTCGGTATGCGCCGGGTGGAAATCTGTTGCGCCAACTGCGACGGCCACCTCGGCCACGTTTTTGAAGGCGAACGGCTCACCGCCAAAAACACCCGCCATTGCGTTAATTCATTATCCATCCGCTTCGTCCCCAAACCAGTATAAAGGTTGGCGCGGAATTTGTAATTAGTCCCAAGTCATTTTAGTCCCAGGTCTGTTAGTCCCAAGTCCCAGGTCTGTAGAGTGTACCCCAAGCATTCCAATTTTTACAAGTGGACGCCCTGTTTAAGGTACACTCTACGGACCTGGGACTTGGGACTAATTGACTTGGGACTAATTTTTATTATAATTCACTCAT
>JBILHQ010000032.1:0-36712 GCA_044350415.1 Saprospiraceae bacterium
GTTCATTTACTACAACGAACGTCGCTTAGAAGGAACGGCCAACGAAGACGCAGGCGCTTACATCCGCGATGGCTTAAAAGTCATCCATAAATTGGGCGCACCACCAGAATTGCTCTGGCCATACAACTTGGATAAATGGCGCAACCAGCCCCCAGTTCCGGTGTACAGTGCGGCATTGAAAAACAAAGCCACGAAATATTACGCGCTTCCTGGATCAGTTCAATCGGTCAAAGAAGCATTGGCTGCTGGTTATCCGGTGGTGTTTGGTTTCATGGTGTACGATTCCTTCTGGAAAATCACCAAAAGCAAACCGGTGATGCCCATGCCAAATCCCAATGGAGAAAGTATTGCCGGAGGACATGCCGTGATCGCGGTCGGGTACAGCAATGCCCGGAAAGCATTCAAAATCCAGAACTCCTGGGGAAACCAATGGGCCGACAAGGGATACTTCTGGATGCCTTTTGATTTCTTCGAACTTTCGGACGGATCGAACGTCGCTGACTTCTGGGTAGTCGAATTGATGGAAAGGTTTTAATAATTAAGTACCATAGATAATATTACCATGTTCACAAAAGACTTTTTCAACCGACTGATGCAATGGGAGAGCGGTTACCAAAACCACGAAAGTGACACGGGTAACTATAATTCCTGCGGCGCCCGTGTGGGCACCAACCACGGTATCACCAGCAAAACGGTGGAAACGTTGATGGGTATCAAGTGTCCGGATCAGGCATTTATGATGGCCATAGATGATGAATATGCTTTTATGGTACTGGGCAAGTTTTGGGAATTTTACCGGATTGATGAAATCAAGGAGCCATTGCTGGCTAACCTGGTGATGAATAATTTCATGGGACTTCCGGTAGCCGCAGCCAAAGCAGTTCAAAGGGCTTGCAACCAATTTCAGGCTAATCTGGAAGTGGACGGCGCAATGGGCAGCAAAACCCTGGCTGCCCTGAATTCCTTATCCGATCAGAACTTGGGAGCAATCTACAATGCCGTGTTGCAGGAGTGGATATCCTACCTGAATACCACCAAGGAAGTATTCCGGCAAGGATTACTCAATCGGGTGAATGACCTGTTCGATACTATTTATGCCGCTCCTGCAAATCAGGCATCCGCTCCTGATCCGGTAGCCAATACTGGTGGTTTGGAGCGGGCAAAACGTATCCTTTCGGGCGCCGCAAAAGGTAAAACCTCCGACCTGGTGGCCATTATTGCTGGCTTGGCAGGTGTTATTACGGTTTTTATAACAGTACTCAAACTTTCCCGATGAACAACAAAAAAATCATTATCACCATCCTCGTCATCCTTTTACCCGGTGGATATATCGCCTGGATGCTGTGGCGGTATCTTCGCTCCAACGGCGCTATCGGCTACAGCGGGTTATATGACGACGAGGGCAACACAGAGATTAATATGAGTGCAACAACGAATGATTTGACTTATGAGCAGTCGCCCATTCAGATGAAATATTTTAAAATAAAAGAGTTCGATTCTCCGGACGCACCAGGATCGGGTGTGAAAATGCGGGTATCGACCTTATTGATGCTTGATGCCGCCCGGGGATATTCGGGCGTGCCCTATCACGTGAACTCAGGGGTAAGAACAGAAGCGTACAATGCCAAACTAAAAGAAGTGGGTTCGGTAAAGGATTCAGCGCATGTAAAAGGGTACGCAGCCGATATTGATTTTGCGTACAATGATCTGGAAACGGCGAAAAAGATTGCGCGGGGTTTGGTGAAGGCAGGTTTCAAAAGATTTGGCATTTACAACACTCCGACCGCCAGTTTCATCCATGCCGACAATGATCCCCGCAAAAAGAGTCCGATAGTTTGGACGGGGAAAGGACAAAAACTGCCCTTTGATCCATTTAAAATATAATGTCATACTGGGTGCTGGAAGCAAGGGACTTACACAAAATCTTCCAACGCAAAGAAGTAAGAGGTTAATTCGTTCATTTTAGGTGGTCAATGCTGAAAAGTATTGGCCATTTTCATTACTTCTTCACGGTGAATGTGATTTTTACACCGTTGCTCTCGCCAGAAACCTGTTGTTGGTTAAAGCGTTTACACATCATGTAAATCATTTCCACAGGCGCCCATTTGCGGCCTTTGATCGCTCTCGAAAAACTGCCGGAACTGGCCACATAGCCGTATTCCAGCGCCAGTTCGCGCCAAGCCATGTCAACGGGTTTGGTCTCCGCCAGGTTGGTTTTCAGGGCAAATGTGGCGTCTTCCACCGCAGCATAATTCTTCCCATCCACCTGAATCGAAATGTGCTCGGTTTCAATGTGGTCTTTACCACACATCAGCATCAGGTTGGCGATGAATTCGATGTTCAGCATGGAATTCATCAGGACCCTCCTTACCCCGGCGTAGTTTTTCTCCGAATAACCGGCTTCCACCAAGGGCAGATCGCGCCAGGCGACTTCTTTGAGGTCCAAAAGTGCAATGCGCACTTCATTGGTCAGTTCTGTTTTTTTTGTCTTTCTCATACATCAATAGTTTTGTTAAAATTTTAGTATTTTGTCTTTGTGCGTAAATCCTTGCTGTTCCTTCCTTAGAGATACCTAATATGGCCTTCACGTCGTCGATATCAAATCCACTGTTGATGGCCAGGTCACCGGCGTAGTGGCGACCATAGTGGCTTGTGATTTCCCGGTTGATGATCTTTTTAGAAATTTTTTTGAGTTGTGTATTGTATTCACTTATCGGGAGTTTGTCAAAAAGATGACCATTGGACTTAAATTCAAGCAGCTCTTGTTCTTGCTCATAGAACCCAATAATTCCTGCAACGCCACTTTTTTGAGCTGCCCGATTAAAGTAAAGCAATTTTTCTCCGCCCTGAATAAACTCCTGGAGGTCTGTTTGGTGTAGAAGAAGGGTATCTGAATACCGCAATCCTTTACAAAGTATTAAAAATCTTCGAATTATTTCCCGCTCTTTTCCTGTCGCGGTTTTGAAAACATCGGTGAACTTTTGGTATTCCTCATGTGTTAAAGTCTTTTTATTGGAGAGCCGTTTAACCACTATTTTTTCCGTAAAAGGGTCAGGCAGGTGGAGGGTGTTTCGCCGCACCGTATGCCGGAATACTACTGCCAGATTACGAATATACTGCCCTGCAACGTTTTCATTTCTTGTCGTGATTACCTCTTTGCGGAACGCATTAATAATGGTCGGATTTAGCCCATTCAAGGTGGTGGCCAATTCGGATTTAAGGAACATATTGACAGCAGCCCGGTATGCATTATGGCTTGCCGGGGAAATTGCTTTTTCCTGGAGCATGTCGTCAACAGTTTGAAGCAACATGGATATAGGCAACAGATCAGGTACTACCTTTGCTTCGGCTGTCTTAAGAAACTGCTTTTTAAACAGATCAAAAGTGAATACTTCATTTCGGTTTTGGGAGAGAAAGGTTAAGGCGATCTGTTCCGCCTCAAATTTTGTTGAAGCGATAATCTGGTTAAGGGTTGCAGAGTCAATATCCCTGTTCTTTACCATACGGCGTTTAGCATCCCAATTGCTTTCTGCAACGGAAATCCCTAAGGACAACCAACTGGTCTTCCCTCCGATGGAGTACCGGATATACAACAATTGCTTGTTGTTTTTGTCCGGTCTGCCTTTCAAAATTATAGCTATTTTCGGGAGCTTCATCGGGCAAAATTAGTACAAAAATTGGTACAGGTTTTTCACGGCACAAATATACAAAGAGTGCCACAAATAACACCATTTTTGAAGAACTTTGCAAATAGAGGCTAAAACCCTCAAAAACATACGGTAATCAGTAGATCTGATTAATAGTTCCTTAACAACAAAAAACGGTTTATCGTTCAAATGAGGATTAATCCGAGGTCAGTTTGGTCCCGGGTCCGTAGCGTGTACCGCAAGCAGGCGTTCTTTAGTAATAATAGAGATGCTTGCCGTACACGCTACGGACCTGGGACTAACCGACTAAAATTCCTATTTCAAAAAAACAATCCTTATCATAAACTCTCCTGAGGGTGCTGAAAGGCGTTTGGCGGCAGCGGGGGAGATGACGACCTCCGCATTTTTTGCGTAATTGGGCGGGATTCGTCCAATTACTTTAGCGTATACTGTTTTTTTAGTGGCCGGATTGGT
Organism: Saprospiraceae bacterium; assembly: GCA_044350415.1. Lineage (GTDB taxonomy): Bacteria > Bacteroidota > Bacteroidia > Chitinophagales > Saprospiraceae > M3007. The sequence goes on from JBILHQ010000032.1 coordinate 4,122, forward strand.
GACTGCAACGGTTGTTCCCAAGGCCGCTTCACGGTGGAGCGCATACAAATCACCGACTTCAGAGTTGTCTTTATTCCACATGCAAATACCCTGGCTGCTCACCTCTTTGTGTTTGGTTTTTTGTTGGTCATACCGTGATTTTAAGGCATCATTTTCGGTAGGTTTTCGCCCAATCCGCCATTTTAATGGGAATCCTTCGGTACCTACCCAGCCCACATGAATCACCTGACCTGGAACAATATTGTTGGTTTTCAATTTGTTACGGATCTTAATGCTGTCTACGGGCATTTCAAAGTGGCGTTTGCAAATTTGATACAAATTATCGCCGGGTTGCACTACATAGCACAATGGGGCGTTGGCCGACGCCTTAAAACCTGACCGTTTATACCTTTTAATGGCAATGTTTGGCGTGGGTATACGCAACAAGTCTTCCACATGGAGGACAGGGTCAGTTTGGAACTGTGGATTGTATTCGTAAAGCTCCTCCAGACTCAGACTATAAAACTTACAAATGGAAAACAGTGTTTGTTTAGGCTTTACCGTGTGATGAATTATTTTTTCTCCCTTTTCAATGGTCAGATAAAGGGTATCTTTGCCGGTCAGTATGAAAGAGGAAGCTTTGGGCGTTTTGGCAGGTGGGGTGGTTTGGGCCATCAAAAAAATGGGCAAACATACTGCCAGGATAAATGGCGTTATTCTCATGTAATGTTTTCTCAGTATTGAAAAAATAGTATGTGTGTTTAACGAAATATCCATCGCCTAATTGTCGATATATCGTATTTTCGACACAAAAGTACAGTTTTTTCAGTTAGTTTAATAATGTTTAACGAATGAAAGGCGCTACAGTAGCAGTGATTCCCGCACGATTTGCTTCCACCCGGTTCCCGGGCAAACCATTAGTGATGATTGGGGACAGAACGATGATTCAACGGGTTTATGACCAGGTTTCGCAAGCAGCCAGCGTGGATCAGGTGATTGTTGCCACAGATAATGTTGCTATTTTTGATCATGTATCCGCTTTTGGAGGACAGGTGATGATGACCAGCGAAGATCACCTGAGCGGTACAGATCGCTGCGCCGAAGTGGCCGCACAGTTGCGTGATGCGGATTGGATTATTAATGTACAAGGTGATGAACCATTTATTCATCCACAACAGATCGATTTATTGGTGCGTACACTGAAGGACAGCGTTTGTGGAATTGCCACGCTTGCTAAACTAATTACAGAAAATGCAGTTTTGATCAATGAAAATGTAGTCAAAGTGGCGGTGGGTAAAACAATGGAAGCCCTTTATTTCAGCAGGCATCCTATTCCTTTTATTCGCGGAGAGCCTGTTACTGCATGGCTTAAGCAAGGGATTCATTATAAACATATCGGTTTGTATGGCTTCCAGGCAGCAGTGCTGGCTTCCATTGCTGCATTGCCGCCCGGAATACTGGAGCGCGCAGAGTCGCTGGAACAACTCCGATGGCTTGAGAATGGATTTCGAATTGCTGTTGGAATCACCGAACTGGAAACCATAGGAATTGATACCCCGGAGGACTTGTTAAACCACTAATTTATATGAGATTAAATCGCTTAACCTTCTTCTTTCTATTTTTTGCTTTTGGCCTTGAAGCCCAGGAGTCTCTTTCTTTGGAGAATGCCATTGCCATCGCATTGGAGCGGAATTATAATGTGCGTATTGCCCAAAATGATGCTGCAATTAGCCACTTAAACAATACAAGAGCCAATGCAGGTCTGCTGCCCTCCGTGAGCCTGAATGCTGGCGATAATGCCTCTGCAGTTAATTTTCGGCAAAAATTGGCGAATGGAACGGAAATTAACCGCCCGCTGGGTCTGTTTAATTCTTTTTTTACGAGCCTGAATGCCAATTGGACTTTATATGACGGGCACAGGGCTTATATGGAAAAAGAAAGGCTTGACGCGTTAGATGGCCAGGGCAGGGAATTGCTCAAAGCCCAGATGGAAGCAACTACCACTGCTGTGGCCCTGGCCTGGTTTCAGGTAGCCCGGCAGCAGGAAACCTTACTGAATCTGGAAGAGGTCATTGTTACTTTTCAGGAGCGCCTGAATCTGGCCACCCACCGGTTAGAATTCGGGTTGGGTAATAAAATTGATATGCTGCAGGCTCAGATTGATCTTAACGAACGGCTCAAACAAAAAACGTTGGCTGAAAATGACCTTGCGGAAGCAAAACGCAACCTCAATGGATTACTGACCCGAAACCCGGAAATTAATTTCATTCCCGGGAAACTACCGGCAGATGTACCCACTCCGCCTGATACCGCCGTATTAAAGCAACAAATTTTTGACGACAATCCATCCGTTGGATCCCTCGAACGCGCTTTGCAGGCCGCTCAATTGGCCGAAATGCAAGCGAAAAATCTAGGAAAACCGCGCATTGGTCTTGCCGGTTCTTATAGTTTTCAGCGGAGTGATAACACTACGGGCTTCTCCCTTTTCACCATGCAACATGGTCCTGCACTGGGGGTGAATTTTACTATGCCGGTATTTACAGGTGGCAATTTGAAGCGCCAGGCTGAAACCAATAAACTCACGGTGCAATCGGCCACCTTAAGGCTTGAACAATTGCAACAAGGTTTATTAGTACAGATGTATAACCTCAACGGCCGTATTGCTTCGCTCCGGCTGGCACTAATAGTGGATAACCAGACGTTGGTATTGGCGAGAGAAAATCAAATGATTGCAGCCGAGCGTTTCAGGCTCGGACAGTCGACAGCACTCGAAGTCAGAGAGGCACAATTGTCGTTGGAAAACGCCTTGTTCAGGGCCAATCAAACCCGTTTTGATTTGTGGATTACCGACGTATTACTCAAAGCACTTTAAGTCCTATCGACAGATAACACCTGTTTGGCGAATATATCATTCATATTATCGAACTGAAATACATGCAAATAGATACCCACCTCATCTTGCGACTCGAAAAACTGTCCAACCTGCAGTTAGACGTTGCAGAGCGTGAACGGTTTGCCGGAGATCTGGATAAAATTGTGGCGATGGTTAATCATTTACAGCAATTGGATACCACCGGAGTGGAACCCTTGGTTTACCTGAGCGACCGCACCAATGCTCTTAGGGCTGATGTGGTTGCCGGACAAATTAGTTCAGCCGAAGGGCTCCGCAATGCTCCGGCACACGACGACCAATTTTTCCGGGCGCCCAAAGTGGCTTCCAAACCAAGGTAACTAAAAAAATAAAAAATTATGCTTATTTCGATCAAAAACCTCAATAAGACTTACATCATGGGCGCAGAGGTGGTGGAAGCACTAAAAGACGTTTCCCTCAATATTGATGTCAATGAGTATGTCGCACTCATGGGACCCTCCGGAAGTGGTAAGTCTACGCTGATGAATCTTATTGGATGTCTGGATTCGCCTACAAAGGGCCAATACTCCCTGAATAATATTGAAGTGAGTACGATGAACGACGCAGAATTGGCGGAGGTGCGGAATAAGCAAATTGGTTTTGTATTCCAAACATTCAACCTGCTTCCCCGGCTTACGGCCTTGGAAAACGTAGCGTTACCGTTGGTGTATGCTGGATTTACTAAATCTGAACGTGTCGAAAAAGCCAAAAAAACACTCGAATCTGTAGGACTTGGAAGTCGGATGCTCCACAAACCCAATGAACTTTCGGGTGGACAGCGGCAGCGTGTTGCAGTAGCCCGTGCCTTAGTTAACGATCCTGCCATTATTCTTGCCGACGAACCTACCGGTAACCTCGATACCAAAACCTCCTATGAAATCATGGGATTACTGGAGCAGATCCACGCCGAAGGGAATACCATTATCCTGGTCACCCATGAACACGATATTGCCATGCACGCTCACCGGATTGTCCGGTTGCGGGATGGATTAATCGAATCTGATGTGAGAAATGAAAATATAGTCACTGTAATGAATTCCCAGGTTCCTGCAGGCGAGGAGTAAATGACCACGGGCTATTTCATTCCCGTATCTTAAGGCTTTGCCGGAAGTTCCATTTTTTCTTTTGATGGCTCATCTATTTTTTGGATAGGCTCTCCCGAAGTTTTCAGGTAAAGAAAAGCACCTAAAGCAAGGTGAAAAGCGAGCGTAACCCAAATTATTGGACGTGCGGAACTACGTGTATTCTGTGAGGGAATCTGTTGCATGGGATGCGATTTGTTGATTAAAAAATGAATTACTTTTTACTTCTTACCGAAAACCGTGCCAAAGGTGCGTTATTATTAGTTATCAATTGGTCAGTTACCACTCTTAGCGTGGACTGTAAGCATGCAGTCTCTATCACAAACGGTATTCTTGTGATCAGGAAAAATTTATAAAGTACTTAGTATTCCAAATAAAAATTGCCGGTTAATTTTCTGTATTTGGCTGTCGCCTGGTTATTATCGTCTAATAATAATAGTTCATCCCGTTCAAAATGACCCGGTTTTTTTTCTAATTGCAGCAGGAGGCGTTCCGGCTTTTTGCCAGATTTGGTAGTAATGGTGGTGCTTTTTGTTAGGTATAAGCCAATTGTTGCGGCTATTTCGTAGAGTCTTTTCCCTTCCTGAACGGGCATAATCAGGCAACATTTGCCCGTGGGTAAAAGCAGGCGTTCCATAGCAGCCAATAAATCACTAATGGTCAATGTTTGGGTGCTCCGGGCATTCCGGCGGGCCTCATCGGGAGCTGTGATAGTTTCTGTGAAAAACGGTGGATTGCTCACGATCAGATCGTATTGTTGTTCTCCGGAAAAAGACTGAACCGGACATTCTGACAGGTGAAGGTGGTGATTCCAGGGCGTTTGGGAAAAGTTTAACCGTGCACATTGAGCCGACGGGCCATGAATTTCTACTGCATCTACTGCATAATTTGTCCTGATTGCGCTGAGTCGCTGTGCCAACATCATGGCGATGATACCTGTACCTGTACCAATATCGAGTGCACGACCAGTGTGCTGGACATCTATCCAGCTACCGAGCAGGATACTGTCGGTGCCGACGGCATGTGCGGCACCTTCCTGGTTAACGAGAAATTTTTTGCAGCGGAAGGGCGGCGAAGGCATTGCGTCCTTTGATTTTGATGATATATGAGCCATCCTGAAGATAGGTGGTTGAAATGGCCTGGCTGGAAACAAAGGGAGCCGAGGAAAGTAACTGGCCCATTTGGTTCCATATTTGCACCTCCGTGTCCGTATCGAGATCAAACTGATCACATTTGATCATAAAGGAGTTCCAGGCTGGGTTGGGGGATATTCTGAAGGGAGTAACAACTATTGTTTGAACGCTTACCGGGTTCTCTGCAGCCCGCTTTTCAAATTCCGCACGGTAGAGCCGTGCAATATCGCTGTCGTGAATCCGCAGGGTATTTTCATCATTCTGGTCTTCGGCGGTCTGACTCCAGTTGTGCGATCCTGTCAGAACTAATGGATCAGAAACAGGTAGAAGCGCGTCGACAATTACATATTTATGGTGGAGTTGGTAAGGCTGGTAATGTTGGCCGACAGGAATGCCCTGTCCATTCAAAAAGAAATATTCGGAGCCGCTGTCGTTGATGTTTTCCATTAGACCGCGCACCTCCACCTCCTCATTATTGTGTTTGGCGACGAGGGCATCGGCAATTTCATTTTTGGTAAAAGAGAACATCGCAAATTCCGCGGATGTATTGGCCGTTTCTACTGTTTTTACAATTTTGTCGGTTACATTATCACTGGGTGAAAACCAGTTGTCCACCGGAATACCGGCAATGATAAACTGGTGTGGCGTGTTATCTTTTTTGAGATTTCCAAAACGTTCGTTCAACGGATCCGGATTTGCGCCTTCACTGCCCCACATTTCTTCAAATTCAAGTTCGTATGCCCTCGCAAGTGATTGGTCCTGAATAAATAACAAATTATTAAAGTCGTCAAAAATATTGTTGTCTGTCCAGTTCATGGAGCCGCCCATTACCCAGGCCTTATCGGTAATACCGGCATCGATGGACATAAACTTATTGTGCATTAATGCAATATTATTGCCGTAAACTACAGGAAATGCGGGGGCTGGGTTTAATGCCGGGCTGGTGGCATTCAAGGCTGCTACGTAACGCACCCGGACTCCCCGGTTATGCGCTGCTTTGAGTGCATTGACAATATCTTCCCGGGAATTGTTGTACATCGCCACATCAATGGTTTGCTGGGCATTGTCGATTTTTTGAATAACCGCTGCTAGACAAGCCTCTCCGGTCACTCCGCCGGGCTGTTTATTACCCACAAACTGATTATCAATCGTATGGTTAAAATAAACCTCGATTGCTCCTGACGATAAAGAGCGGGTAGCAAAAGGAATAATTTCCGATTTGATGGTGTCATTGTTATAGATGGAGGTCGCCTGGGTCCAGTAAATGGTACCGGGGGACAAATTGCTGAGTGCCACCGTATGAACAATGTTTGATGTTGTAATTGCCGTTGTTTGGCCCAAAAGTGGTGAGCTCCCAAAATCCAGGTAGGCTTCTGAAGCCAGGTTAGTATGCCAGGTAACATCAAATGTGGTTGGCTGAATATTGGATTGTGTTGGTTTGTCTGTTCCAAAAAAGCAAGCACCAGGCGTAAAGTCGGCTGCATCGCGGGGCAATAATTGGAATTCACCATATCGGCTGAGGATAGCTACTAAATGAATGGATCCGGAAGGGATAGTGGTGCCGATTAATGGGTGTGCGCTTCTGACAAACACTTTGGATAAATATCCATCCGCATCGGAAATGTCATAGGTACTGCTGCCGCTGAAAATGTTGCCGCCATTGGCGAAAACGGTACAATCCACACTAATCAATTGACTTTCAAGTGTTTCATTAAATTGTGACAGGGTTACTGATTTCGGAGCAGGAGCGGGGTTATTGGTGCTGATAACAGTATATGCTGTGATGGGCGACATTTCCAGCAGGTTCTGGAAAGAGACCAGTGTGCCGGTTACTTCTATACTGTCGCCGCGGTGAACGGTGGTTTCAAAACCCGACAGAGAGCCATTTCCCGGAAATGCGGCCAATCCTGCTGTTCCATCCTGAATATACCTGATTTTTCCCATCTCGTCGCCGTTGGTAACTATTCCGCGAACGGTTACTGCAGTTCCTGTACTTAAAGCACGGGCCTGGGCAATGGAAATAACTTGTGCCCTTATCGGTAGAGTGGTACTTAAAAAGGCGAGTAAGAGTAAAATATGTTTCATAGTAAGGGTTGATTTGCGCTAAAACAGTGGCGAAGATAATTGAAAAAATGCCGGCAGCGGATAAAACAAAACAGGGTTGCGCCACAAAATGGCGCAACCCTGATGAAACAGAACGAACAACTGCTTCTTATTTTTTACCGCCGCCGCTTTTCTTCGGGGTGATAATCACCAACATTTTTTTGCCTTCCAATTTGGGCATCTGTTCGGGTGTGCCAATTTCCTCCAGTTCTTTCATAAAACGGAGCAGTAGTAATTCCCCGCGATCTTTAAATACGATCGCGCGTCCCCTGAACTGCACATACGCCTTCACTTTATTGCCTTCTTCCAGGAAAGATCTGGCATGGCGAAGTTTGAACTCAAAATCATGTTCACCGGTTTCAGGTCCAAATCGGATTTCTTTAAGTTGCTGTTTGACCGTATTGGCTTTCAGCTCCTTTTCCTTCTTTTTCTTCTGATAGATGAATTTGTTATAGTCTACTATCCGGGCAATAGGTGGCACCGCATTGGGTGTGATTTCCACAAGATCCAGACCTGACTCTTCCGCCCACTCCATCAGTTGGGTAAAAGAGAAGATCCCCGGTTCGAGGGGTTTGCCGATAATTGTACTGACATCCGGAAGATTATCGCCAATCAGACGCATTTCTTCCACACCCCTGATCAGATCATTGATGCGATGTTCTGCTTGTTGCTGGAAACGACTGCCTCTTGGGCCAGCTGGTGGTCTGGGACCAGTACCTGGTGGCTTATAAGGGCCTCCTGGCGTACCTGGTGGTCTGTAAGGGCCTCCCGGGGCTCCTGGTGGCCTGTAAGGAGTACCGCCGCCGCCGCCACCTGGTCTGCTGGGTCCGCCACCTGGGCGATTAGGTCCGCCGCCTGGACGATTAGGTCCGCCGCCGGGTCTGCTGGGTCCGCCACCTGGTTTAGCACCGCCTCCAGGTTTTGAATGATTGGAATGTTCTGCCAATAGAAATTTTATTTTTATGAGTAAATGTAGTGGTGGCGGAAATGATTATCAGCCACCACCAAAGGAACATCTGAACTGCAAAAGTAATTCCGATTTTTGTCACGGCGTCATATCTGTGAAAAAATTATTTTTTGTATTTTTTACAGGGCTGAAAAAGGGCTTACCTTTGTGACATGCTTTATGCTGATGTAATTCTTCCGCTTGCCTTACCAAACAGAACTTATACCTATTCGGTTCCAGCTTCTTTAGAAAAAGATATTGCTGTGGGACTTCGGGTGGAAGCGCCTTTTGGGCAAAGTAAACTTTACAGCGGAATCGTGGCACGGGTGCACGATCAGGCTCCCCCGCACAAGGTGAAGGAGATCATTTCGGTGATCGATGATTTTTCGGTGGTGACCTCCAGCCAGCTGGCGCTCTGGGAATGGATATCCAATTATTATTGTTGTACTTTGGGTGAAGTCATGTCGGCGGCACTCCCCGGAAATATGAAGTTGACCAGCGAAACCCGGCTGACGCTTAATGCTGCCTACACCGATGATTTGAGCGAATTAGGTGCCGAAGAATACCTGATTGCAGAGGCATTACACCTTCAGCCGGAAATAAGTATAGATGAGGCCCGGAAAATCCTGAATAAAAAAACGGTTCTTCCGGTGATTCAACGCTTGTTGCATCGGGGGGTCTTGTTTATCAGGGAAGAATTGCAGGAGAAATACAAACCCCGCAAGGTGATGGTCGTGCGGTGGTGCGAACCCTACCGATCTGATCCGGAAACCATTAAAACGGTTTTTGACATTGCCAAAAATGAACAGCAGGTGCAGGTCTTAATGGCTTATATTCAACTCTCCCGCAATCAACCCATGGTGACCAAAAGAGAGTTGCTGCGCAAATCGGGCACCTCCGATTCGCCTTTAGCTACCCTGGCAAAAAACAATATTCTGGATATTTATGAACGGGAAGTCAGCCGGATTGCCGACTACCAGGAAGAACTGACGGGTGCAGGGGCACTTTCTGCCCTTCAGCGAAAAGCACTGAGCGAGGTCAATACTTATTTTTCAAATGGGAAAAAAGTGGTGTTGTTGCACGGTGTCACGGGCTCAGGGAAAACGCAATTGTATATCGAATTGATCCGGGAAACCCTGTTGCAGGGAGGGCAGGCGCTATATCTGCTTCCTGAAATAGCATTAACCACCCAAATTGTCAGCCGGTTACAGCGGGTTTTCGGGGGAGATATTGCCGTGTTTCACTCCAAAATAAACACCAATGAACGGGTGGATGTGTGGCGGGAAGTCGCCAATGGCAAACCCGTCGTACTGGCCGCCCGATCGGGCCTTTTCCTCCCATTCAGCAACCTGCAATTGGTGATCGTTGACGAAGAGCACGATCCTTCCTTCAAACAATACGATCCGGCTCCCCGCTATCATGCCCGGGATGCCGCCATTTACTTAGCCAGTCAGAACGGCGCCAATATTTTACTCGGTTCGGCCACACCGGGCGTCGAATCCTATTATAATGCATCAACCGGCAAGTATGGCTTGGTGGAGCTCACTGAGCGTTTTGGAGGCTTGCAAATGCCTGAAATAGAGACTGTTGACCTCAAGGAGCAACATAAAAAGAAACTGATGCACGGCATTTTTAGTGGTACGCTGATTGATGCGCTAAAGGTGGCTATTGAGAATAAAGAGCAGGCTATTCTTTTTCAAAATCGCAGGGGTTATGCTCCTGTCCTGGAATGTGCCACCTGTGGCTGGACCTGCATGTGTAAAAACTGCGATGTGAGCCTCACTTACCATAAACACCAGCACAGGTTGCGCTGCCACTATTGTAGTTACCATGTTGAAGTGCCTGAAATTTGTCCGGCGTGTGGCTCCGGCAAATTGTCCATGATGGGTTTTGGGACCGAGAAAATTGAAGATGAATTAAAGGTGTTCCTTCCGGAAGCCCGTATTGCCCGTATGGACCTGGACACAGCCGGCACCAAAAACAACCTGCTCGCATTGTTGAGTGATTTTGAAGAACGCGAGGTGGATATCCTGGTGGGTACTCAAATGGTAACGAAGGGGCTCGATTTTGAAAATGTGGCTTTGGTAGGTGTCTTATCTGCCGATCAATTGGTGCGTTTTCCGGATTTTCGATCGGGCGAGCGCGCTTTTCAATTGATTACACAAGTGGCCGGACGAGCGGGGCGAAAAAAGAAGCGCGGGAAAGTACTGATTCAGGCGTATGCCACCACGCATCCTGTGGTGCTGGATGTTTTGGATGGTGATTTTCAACGGTTTATGAACAGGGAATTAGAGGAGCGCAAGACGTTTAATTATCCACCGTTTGTCAGGCTGATTCACCTTTCGGTCCAACATAAAGATGATAAAATTACTGCGGCCAGTGCTGCTTTTCTCGCTGCGCGATTACGCGGAAAATTGGGCCCGGAAAGGGTTTTAGGTCCGGTGCTCCCTGTAGTTGCGCGTATCCGGAATTATTTTGGGCAAAATATCATGATGAAATTAGAAAAAAATAATGCCATGCTCATAGGCACTAAACAATTAATCAAGATAGCCGTGGAGGAATTAGTTGGCAAACCCGGGTGGTCACAGGTGAGGGTTGTGGTGGATGTTGATCCGGTGTAGACCTGCGCGGCACGAGCATGGTGACTGCTGACAGATAAAGCGATGAATGAGGTTTGGTTGGGGTTTCAGGTTGGCGGGGTCACCATGCTCGTTCCTCGCAGGTAACATCTCCCTTTCATGAGTTGACTCTGCCCCTACAACAGTAGGAAAAGAGTGCTTTATGCTCCTGTCGTTAGGTGTTACCTATTCGCATCAATACGAGTAAATACCTCCGGATTCACGTGACTGATAACTAATCACTCACCGGCATAATCCTTTAAATAAGCAAAATGAGGCCCCAATTTCCCGTTTTCAGTGATCATGCCTCTTATCATGGCGGCGCTTTGTCGGCCTTTTATCAATTCAGGGAGCACATTTTTGATCAATTGTTCACCAAAAAAGGCAGAGGAATCGCGGGGGAGCTCTGATGGTAAGTTGTCGACGGCCATGATATCAATTCCTTCCGGAGCGTGAAGGGGGCATTCTGCATTAGTGGAAGGATTAAAACCATACAAGGGATCGGCAATCGTACTGGCCCGTATGGTAGAGGGCACAGAGGAACCTGGCATGATATCGCAACTGATATCAGCAATCACTTTGGTCCTGAAATCCGGCGACTGCATTTCTTCAACCGTAAAAAACGCAGGTGCTTTTTTGTCGTAATAAATGCAGTTGATAAAAATATCGGCATGGCGATAATAAGGCGCAAACGTGCTTTCGTACATTTCGCCATATTGATGAAAATGGCTCTTGTCGAAAGGCATGCCGTCTTTCCTGCGGGCATATTTATCGGAAGTGACCTGTGTAAATGCTGGATAGTCAAAGGTTTTGGCTAAAAAGTCTTCTGTGGAGACCTGTCTGATACCCATATCGTTCAGGTTTTTCATGGCTCCTGCTGCCACCCGCCCATTGCCAGTAACGACTATTTTTACCGGAGGGAAATGTGTTTGCGCATATATTGCCCTGACCTCCTCGTAGTCGTGGCACTGGTTCATCCGTGGCAATGAAAACTGCCCTGTGCGCTCGCCATACGCCCATAAGCCATTGTGTGCCCCAACAATCCCCGCATAGTAACCGAACGCAATTAGCCGAACACCCCGCTCGTCGGTGATCACTTCGTAATCGATCACCCGAATTTGGTGGTCCAGAACGGCGCGCAACAATTTTTGGTTGTACGGCTGTTTTTTAATAGTATGGGAAAAGAATAGATATGTCTTGCCGGGAATTAAATCATGAATCTGGACTTCTTTTACCCCGAGTAAAATATCACAATCGCTCAGATCTTCCTGAAGTTCAATCCCTTGTTCGGAATATTCATTGTCTTTAAAGCACCGCACAGGCGATGGTTGCACAGCGATTTCCACGTTGGGAAAACTGTTAATTATTAATTTACATTGCTGTGGCGTAAGTGGTGCACGCGCATCAGACGGTATTTTTCCTTCCTGGATAATACCTATTTTGATAGTTAAGGCCATTGGCCGCAAAGGTAGTAATTTTTCGTAACATGGACAATCAGATATTCCTGTTCACGTGTTTCCCTGCCGGATGGAACCTGAAAGCTTGCGGTGATTGAATATGGTTTTTCCGCAGCACAAGGTGTTTTGGGCTAATTTGAAAACCATTTACGATCAATTTGAAAAAAGCCACAGTTTTTTAAAATATCAGTGAATGATAGAGGGGAGTATAGTAGAAAATAGGGGAGGGGGTATTACTACTTCTTTCGAAGTACTACACCCTTTCCTACACTTCTGCCAAACGCGCTAAATATTAGGGCGTCCAGCCACAGCACCGCATCGGTGAGGATCGCAAGGGCTGGTTCCTTGGTATCAGCTGGCCGCACTTTCAAGGCATTGGAGGTGTCGGTGGTGACATTCCGGGAATTCTTTTTGAAAATGGATTGAACAATCCCGGTCCAGTACATTTCCAGCAGACCGACTAACCAGCCACTGAGTGGTTTGAATTCCACTATTTCCAGTCCTATTGCTTCCACCCATTGCTTAAAATCGGCACTTCCGATGAGGTAATCGTGCCCAAATGCATATCCGCCTTGTGCAATGAGGTTTTCTTTGCTGCCGGGTTTGCGGATCAATTGCCAGATCCGGTTGACAGGGTCGTAACTCCAGGGGAATTCCCGGCTTGGAAAAGTGAGTACGGCATAGCCACCAGGAGCCAATACCCGGTGAATCTCTTTGATCATTTGTGCGGGCTGGCCCACATGTTCGATTACCTCGCTGGAAACGATCAGGTCGAAATAGCCAGTGGGATAAGTCAGGTCAAGCGCATTATTGACTTCATAGCGCAGATTCATGACCCCCTGATTCATGCTTGCCGCATATTTGATATCTTCTTCGTTGACATCACAGCCAATGATTTCACGGGTAAAACCAGCGAGCATACGGTCGTAATCGCCTTCCCCGGTACCAAGGTTAAGCGCGCGATCAAACGTTTGTTGTTGGGCTAAAGCCGAAACCCTTCCGCGAACAAACCTGAACCGGTTGCGGAAAGTGGGGAATAAGTGTTTGAAATTCATTATTTTAGTTGAGAAATAATGGTGCGCATCCGTTGGGCCTGCGCTTTGTTGCCCTGGTCTTCGTAAATTCTTGCGGCCATTTCATACGCTGGTTTATAAGTTGGCGAAATAGTGATTACTTTTTGCAGATTGGCCATTGCGCCGTCGGCATTTTTGTCATTGTAATCAAATAACGCCAGGTAATAAAATGCACCGACGTTGGACGGATCGCGCTTGGCGGCAAGTTCAAACTGTGTCCTTGCTTTGATCAAATCGCCTTTTTCTAACCAGTACAAGGCAATTAAATTGTTCGGTGCGCTGTCGTCGGGGGCAAAAGTGATGGCTTTTTCGGCAGCTGCTTTTGCGGCATCCAGGTCCTTAGCAGCCAATAATGTATCTTGTTGCGCCAGTGCTCGTCCGCGCCCGAGGTATGCCTGTCCGAGATTGGTCCATGCTAAATCATTGTCCGGGACATTAGAGGTTTCTGCGCTGAGAAACTGGATTGCATTGTTCCATTCGCTTTTTCTCAGCGCGGCCATACCTTGTCCGCAATTGTGGCCCGTATCCTTCAGGATGGCGAGAATAGGTGCGCCGCCTGCCGTAATGGTGTGAATGGCATTGGAGCCGGGCCAATTGCCATGCCGGAGTGTGGAGCCATCCATAAACCGGGATGGATAGAGGGCATAGTCCCATACATCGTCGCAACGCAACTCCCAACGCAAGTATTTTATTTTCACTTTATCACCGTATTTCGCGGTCAGTTTTTGCGCTGAATAGAACATATTGGTGGCAATAACTACCTGGTCTTTCATGTTGGGGCCAAGGATACCTTGTTTTTCCATCCATTCAATGCCCTGGCGCACACTTACGCCCCAATAATCCGTTTCATATTTGCCAAAAGCGCCTTTTGTGCCGCCAATAAGCGGGTTGAAATACACATAAGGCATGGCAGGATTGGCTCCAATAAACCATGCGGCATCTGCTATCATTAATCCAAATGCGCCGTAGACGGCATACTGGAGCATTTTCTTTCCTGTGAATAATTGCACCAATTCATTCCAGCATAGTCCGGCACAAATGGCTAATGGTGGATATGCAAACGTAATGTGACGCCAGCCATCGTGGATCACCGAATGTTTATAAATAATGTAAAAAACAGGAAATATACCCGCAAAAAGCACCATGATAATCCATAAAGGCTGGTACCGTTTCAGGAGTTTGGGAAGCAATAAAATATAGCCGGCCAAACCAGCGATTACGGCTAACGGGATCGTATAACCTATCCATTTTAACGGATAATGCCATGGCGTTGCATCGCTTTTCAGGTTCATGCCATCGTACAATACCCGAATACGCACTTCCAGTGCCGAAAATTGGGAGAGTGCTTTCAGCGGGTTTTTCATGGGGTTGTGTAAAGCATACGGCCAAAAAAGTACCGCAAGTGCATAACCGGCAATGCCCAACCCGATGACATACATCAAATATCTGCCCATACTTTTGGTGTTACCTAAAGCGCGAAAGCCGCCGTTTTTCAATAAAAAATGGAGGCCGGCAAACATAAATAAATAAGCAAAAGGCAATAAACCACCCGCCCTGATCGCCAGCGCAATACCCAGGCCGCCCACTAATCCTGCCATATCCCATTTGCTGGGTCGGGGTAGGGTATCGAGTACTTTGGCTAAAAAATATAAAGCCATCATATACCCGCATGCAAATGGAATATCTTTGGGGTTCATTAGCGAGTCGCCGACAAATCGCGGCGATAATGCCATGATAATCAATATGATAATCCCTGCTCTCCAACCCGCAATATACCGCGCCAGTAATGCCGCAAATACAATGGCAAACCACCCGAAAATAGCACTGGCAGCGTGGCGAACATTATGGTATGCCAGGTCTGTCGGCGCTAAACCCGCCGCTTTATTCACGAAACCTGTGATTATCTCAAATAAACCACCGTACAGGTGCATATTGCCGTCTTTGACAAAATACGCTGAAGTATCCTTGCCCAAAGTGCCGTAATAGTTGACTAATTTCAGGGAATAATCATTCTGGTATTTATCGTCGGCATTGATACCGCTACCCAGCGACATAACAAACATAGCGACTAGTACAAAAGCAGCAATGCCGTAAAAGACCTTGCGGAGTAAGTCGTCGCTGTTGCCATTAAGGGGCTCCCGGTGTAACCAATCGCGGACAGGTGTTTTGTGGGCAACAACTGCTGCGGACTGGGTACGTGGACTTGGTTTCTGGGGTTGTTTATTGGATTTCGCCATGACTGTCTGTTAAATTCTAATCAGGGCGAAGGTAGCATGAATTTACAAGAATGAAAAAACGGTGTTGATGATTTAATTTAATAGGCAAAACTGGATAGAAGCGCTAACAAAAATTTACCTTTGTCGGGAAATCACCAGACTTGTTGCTGTAGGAGCATTCGAGCCTGTCCTGCCTTGCGATATTGGGCTGACTGAGGCTCGTTTTTGAGTTCGTAGCATCGCTATGGCCGAAAAAATGGCCGAAAGGCAACCCAATCCCGCAAGGCGAGACAGGCCGGGGGCATCCCACAGCATCCAGTCTAATATTTATTTTAACAGAATAATTATCATAACAAACACATGAGTGAAATTCGCGACATTATTGCACGGGAGATTTTGGATTCCCGCGGCAATCCGACGGTAGAGGTAGAAGTTCATTTGGAGTCTGGCTTTTTTGGCCGTGCTGCTGTGCCCTCCGGCGCGAGTACAGGCGCGCATGAGGCTGTCGAATTGCGCGACGAAGACGAAGGCCGTTACCTCGGGAAAGGCGTTCGGAAAGCCATTAAAAATGTAGAAAAAATACTCCGCCCTGAACTGATCGGCATGGAAGTGACTGATCAGATAAAAATCGATCGGTTGATGATCGAAATAGATGGTACACCGAATAAATCCAAATTGGGTGCCAATGCTATTTTGGGAGTAAGCTTGGCAGCAGCAAGGGCTGCAGCCGAGGAATTCGATCAGCCTTTGTACCGTTACCTGGGTGGCGTGAATGCACATATCCTTCCAGTACCGATGATGAATATCCTTAACGGTGGCTCACATGCTGATAATGGTATTGATTTTCAGGAATTTATGATCATGCCTATCGGTGCTGAATCTTTCAGTGAAGGCCTTCGGATGGGCGTGGAAGTATTCCATCACCTGAAAAAGGTATTGAAAAGCAAAGGTTATACCACCAATGTTGGCGACGAAGGTGGCTTTGCGCCGGGTATCAAAAATAATGAAGAGGCCATTCAAATGGTGATGACTGCTATTCAGGCTGCCGGTTACCGCCCGCTCGAAGATATCGTTATTGCGTTGGATGCTGCCGCAACAGAGTTTTATGACGCTGAAAAAGGCGAATATGTTTTCAAAAAATCTACCGGAGATCGCTTGTCTTCTTCTGATATGGTGGCATTTTGGAAAGACTGGTGTAACCGGTACCCCATTTATTCCATTGAAGACGGTTTCTCTGAAGATGACTGGTCGGGCTGGAAATTGATGACGGAAACCCTCGGTCACCGTATTCAGATCGTTGGTGATGACCTTTTTGTTACCAATATCACCCGTTTACAGCGGGGTATCGACGAGAAAATTGCCAATTCTATCCTGGTAAAAGTCAACCAAATCGGTACGCTCACGGAAACAATCGATGCTGTCAGCCTGGCTCACCGCAATGCGTATACTTCTATTATCAGTCACCGCTCCGGCGAAACTGAAGATACAACCATCGCAGATTTGGCCGTGGCATTAAATACCGGACAAATCAAAACTGGTTCTGCCAGTCGTTCTGACCGGATCGCGAAATACAATCAACTCCTGCGTATCGAACAGGAACTCGGCGACGCAGCGTCCTATATGGGCCGCTCTATTTTCGGGTTGTAGGCGTAAAAATGTCAGTTAGTCTTTATTAGTCGTTTAGTCAGTTGGTCGGTTAGTCCAAAATCCGTAGAGTTGACCCTAAGCAGATCGTCCTTTAGCAAGAATCGGGATGCTTGGGGTACAATTTACGGACTTGGGACTAACCGACCAACTGACTATAAATGAACATCTTCGTGAACTATATTATATACGATCTTGAAGCGACATGTTGGGAGGGTTCGCCGGAGGAAATGGTGATGGAGACGATTGAAATTGGCGCTTACCGGATCAATGAGTTCGGAGAATTACGTGGGAAATTTAATCGGTTTATTCGGCCTGTGATTAATCCAAGCCTGTCCGATTTTTGCCGCAACCTGACGACTATTCAGCAAGTAGATGTAAATCGTGCAGGAAATTTTCCAGATGTGATCGAAGAATTCAAAACCTGGGGACATATGGAGGAGGAGGAGTTTCTGTTGTGCTCCTGGGGCTCTTTTGATCGTAAAATGTTTATTAAGGATTGCCAATTGCATCAGATCGAACACCGCTGGGCTAAAAACCACCTGAATTTAAAAGACCAGTATATCAAGATCAATAACCTGAACCGCGGCATTGGGCTACAGGCAGCACTTCGAAGAGAAGGAATGCCTTTTGTTGGAACACCTCATCGGGGTATTTCAGATGCCGAAAATTTGGTGAATATCTTTATTAAATATTTCGGACAATGGAAGTGGTAAGTTAGTCCCAAGTCTACAGACCTGGTACTTTTTTAAAAAAAATCATGCATCGTTTAGTCAAACTTATCCAATCTAAGTACTATAAATGGACGGAGCGTCCGTTGAAGGTAAAAATTGAATCATTGCTGCCGGTTATCCGGCCGGGGACCCATTATGGTGGCTGGCTTATTCCGGCTGGTTTTTTAAACAGTCAGTCCGTGGTGTATCTGGCCGGGGCAGGTGAAGATGTTTCATTTGATGCTGTCGTTGCCGATCAGTTTGGGTGTGCTGTACAGATTATTGACCCGACGCCACGCGCAGCGGCGCATGTGATGCGCCTGAAAGCGAATATTGCGAATGGGGTAGATACGCCTTTGGAAAATATTGACACGGGGATTTACCCCCAATTTGCGCGTGAAACAGCCGAAAAATTGCATTTTCATACCATTGGCCTTTGGAATGAAGACACTACGCTTAAGTTCTATGCGCCGGCCAATCCCGCTTTTGTTTCCCATTCCATTGTCAATCTCCAGAAAACGCAACATTTTATTGAGGTGCCGGTTTGCCGGCTCTCCACTATCATGAAGACACTGGGGCATGATCATATCGATTTATTAAAAATTGATATTGAAGGAGCGGAATACACCGTATTAACGGCTTTGCTGGAAGAAAAAATACCAGTTAAGGTGATATGTGTGGAGTATGACGAAAATGCCACCAACCATATTGATGCCCAATATACCCATCGCATAGAAAGCTCCCTGCAAGCTTTGTGCCATGCCGGCTACCACATTATTGCCAAAGAATCGCATTGCCATAATTATACCCTCGTTCACCAGAGTATCCTGCCGAAAGCATGAAAATTGCCCTGGTGAATACTTATCCGCATGGTGGTGCCGGGATCGCTTGCCGGCGGCTCCAGCAGGCACTTCAGGAGGCTGGCGTTGAAGTCGCCTTGCTCACCCGGGAATCTGCTGGTAAATCATGGCCGTTTTATGCCGAGCGATTGTCTTTTTTGCCTTATGAAAAAGACAAATCGGTGCGGTTTGCCTATTCTTTAGCCAATTTTGGTGCCGATATCAGCCAACATCCCGACATCCAGTCTGCGGATGTGATTCACTTGCACTGGATTAACCAGGGTTTTCTTTCCCTTCAAAATATTCAGCAATTAGCCGCCACCGGCAAACCCATTTTTTGGACCCTTCATGATATGTGGGCGTTCACCGGCGGCTGTCATTATAATCGCGGGTGCGACCATTTTCAAACCGCTTCCTGTGGCCATTGTCCGATGTTGAAAAACCCTGGCGACAAGGATCTTTCCAACCGGATTTGGTGGAAAAAAGAAAAACAATTCCCTGCCAATTTGCACTTTATAACTTGTAGTGAATGGTTGGCCGGTGTGGCGCGCACTTCGTCGCTTCTGAAAAATTACCAGATTCGGTCGATTCCCAATCCTATTGATACCCAGGTCTTCAAGCCTTTGGAGCCCGAAGAGCGGCTTGCCTTTCGCCGGTCGATGGGCATTGAAGACGATATCCGTCTTTTACTTTTTGTAGCGATGAATATCAATGACGAGCGAAAAGGCTTCCGGTATTTAAAAGCGGCTATTCATTCGCTTCGGGAAGCAGAGGATGGTGTAAAATATGAGGTATTGGTGTTGGGGAAAGCCGATAAGGCAGTGGTAGACGCCATTCCATTTCGGGTCCACGCGCCCGGTATGCTCAGCGATCCCCGGGAAATGGCGAAATATTACAGCATCGCCGATGTATTCGTAGCGCCTTCTCTCGAAGATAACTTGCCCAATACTGTTATGGAAGCCCTGGCTTGCGGCACCCCTGTGGCCGGCTTTCCCACCGGCGGTATTCCGGAAATGGTGGATCACTTAGTCAATGGCATCCTCACCACCCAACCAGATGAGATGGAATTAGCCTATGCCATTCGAAATGTTGTTCTTGATCCGCAACAATTAGCCGTATTCCGGGTGAAGGCCCGTGAAAAAGTCCTGCAGTCTTACGATAATGCGGTGGTAGCCAAGTGGTATATGGATTATTATTTAAAAAATTGGTCCCAAGTCGGTTAGTCCCTAGTCCCAGGTCCGTAGCGTTGACCACCAGCATTCCGATTTTTGCAAGAGGACTACCTGCTTGGGGTACACGCTTCGGATCTGGGACTAGCCAACTAAACTTAAATAACCTTATCCGCGCAAGAGGAAGACGCGAAGGCATCCGGTTTGGCTTTGAAAACAAAACCCATGCTGAGGATATATCCCATCGCCTCTTTGAGGGCGGTATTACTTTCGAAAGTTGGGTCGGTATTGATATCGGCGTGTACCTCCAATGCTACGTCATAGAGGTCGAGGAGGGTGCAAAGTGAATACGCAACTTCTACAGAGCGGCCTACTTCGAGGATCATCCGTTCCCGGATGGTCATGAGCCGTTCCATTTTGTCGTTAGCAATAAACATAAATCCGCCGCGTTTTTCGCGCAGAAACACAACAACAGTGGCGAAATGAACTTCCCCGCCGATAACTTGAGAGTCCGTTCCGATACAAACTTTGAGTTTATATCCTTCGTCGGTTTCCCTGATGATGGTTTGTTCTACTGCTTCAAGTAAAGGTTGTTCGATACGCTGACCGTTGAGTCTTCTCCATTTCATGATGTGGTATGAAATAATTTGTAACAATATAGCTTCATCTATCATTCCCGGTTTTACATCGGGAATGATAGATGAAGCCCTGTGCTTGCTGCTTACAATAAATTAAGCATTATTAAATAGTTTTGTATGCGCTAAATATTATCAACCTGGATTACGTTCCTTGCTTTTACCTTTACGTTACAAAAATAACGGAATTGAGATAAAATCAACTTCCTTTTTTGAAAATTAACGCTTATTTTATATTACGTACCCTCACTGTAATCACACATAATGGATAAATCAGCCTTTTTGAAAAAATTAAATTCGGGGTGGCCCATGCGCTTGCACATGCTGGCCAAGCTCCCCGGTGCCTGGTTTATGCGGGTGAGTTTACAATCATGTGATGGGTCAACGGCTGTGGTGAAATTGCCTTACAGTTGGCGATCACAGAATCCGTTTAACAGTATTTATTTCGCGGCACAATGTGCGGCAGGAGAATACAGCACGGGTGTTCTGGCATTGTACGCTATACATGGTGAAGCGCCGGTATCCATGCTGGTGACCAATGTATCCTCGGAATATTATAAAAAAGCGTCACAAACAGTGTATTTTACGTGTAATGAAGGCGATAAAGTGCAGGAAGCTGTGCAGCAAACGCTCAGCACCGGGGAGCCGGTTTTATTAAAAATGACTTCTACAGGCCGATTTGCAGATGGAACGGAAGTGTCGAAGGTGTGGATAACGTGGTCGTTTAAGCGGAAAGGATAACCGTGGGCGATAGGTCATCGCAGCTTTATTTGAACAATGAATATACTTCCATTTATATTATTTTCATGCTGGAATTTTGTTATTATTGTCTGGCAATCTACCTATTTACTTTTTTCCGACAGGATACACCCGTCAGAAAAAGTAGCCTGCCCTATTGTTATAACGGTATACTGTTGTTTATATATGTACTCATTCCCAAAAAAGGAAAAATATAAATATGTTTTTCTTATTGAAGTTTTTTTGTTGGTTTTTCAGATAGTATTCCTATTTATTAGCAAACTTGGTGGCTTATCTTTCGGTTAAGGGCCGTGATATTTAATTTTCCCGCAAAAATTCGGACGGCATTTCTCCGGGCTTTTTACACCTGCCCCATGATATGTTGAACCAGTGACGCTATTGACGTCACGCAGTAAGACTTTGATAAAGGTAAATTTATGGTTAGTGGGCGAAAATAATAGAGGAGTAACCCGCCCGTCCGATCGGGGTGTTTTTTTCCTTGAACAATCTATTCAAGTATTTGTTTGAATAGATTAAAAGGCCATATTTTATGGAAAAACGCATTTTTAAAGATACTATTTACGGGGCTATTGCGGGTATGTCAAAGGCATTTTCACATGCTAACCGATTAGAAATCATTGATTTATTGGCCAATGGAGAAAAAACAGTAGAGCAAATTGCTGTTCAGACCCATATATCTGTGGCCAATGCTTCCCAGCATTTGCAAATCCTCAAAGTCGCCCGCCTGGTAAAAAAACGGCGGGAGGGCAATTTTATTTGGTATACCCTGAGTGCCCCTCAAGTGTACGCAGCCTGGAAGGCTTTCCGGGATCTTGCGGTTCAACAGAATCCTGCTATTCCTGCTATGGTTCGCCAGTTTCACGCGAATATGAACAGTGCTGAAGTGATGTCTTTTACCGCCAGTCCTACAGGCAAACCGGTGTTTTTATTAGATGTCCGGCCAGCCGATGAATTTGCTGCCGGACATTTACCCGGCGCTTGTTCCATACCCATCAGCGAATTAGCGCAACGGATGCCCGAATTGCCCCGCGACAACACTATTGTAACGTATTGTCGCGGTGCCTTCTGTACGTACGCCGACGAAGCGGTGCAGCTACTGCATACGAATGGTTTTCACGCAGTGAGGTTAGCGGAGAACTATTTGGATGTCAAATTCGGCTGTAATTAATGGCTAATCCAACCCAGAACTCCGTCCAGCAGGGTTTGCGTGAAAACTGGCGCCAATTCACCCTGTTGGTCATCATTAATGCATTTGTCGGTGGTATGGTGGGGATGGAGCGGAGCATCCTGCCGCAATTGGCGGAAGTTGAATTCGGCATTGCTGCTAAGACAGCGATATTGTCCTTTATCGTCGCATTTGGCACCGTTAAAGCCTTTGCGAATCTACTCACAGGGCCTTTGGCGGGTAGAATTGGCCGGAAAAAATTACTGCTGCTGGGTTGGGCGCTGGGAATTCCTGTCCCTTTTATGCTCATTTATGCACCATCCTGGGAGTGGGTTATCGCAGCGAATATGTTGCTGGGAGCGCACCAGGGATTGGCGTGGTCGGCGACCGTCATCATGAAAGTGGATCTCAGCGGCGAACGCAACCGGGGACTGGCGATGGGCCTGAATGAATTTGCTGGTTACTTGGCAGTGGCCATTGCCGCCTTCTTTACAGGTTGGGTGGCCAGCGAATATGGCTTGCGGCCTTATCCGTTTTATTTGGGAATAGGCCTTTCTGTAACAGGCTTTTTAGCCACGTTGTTTTTAGTGCGCGATACGCATGCCCACGTGGCGGCGGAGGCAGTGAGCAGCAAAGTACCGCGGTTGAAACAGGTGTTATTCGATACTACCTGGCGGCACCACAACCTGAGTGCGGTGACTGTTACGGGATTGGTGAACAACCTGAACGATGGGATGGTGTGGGGACTTCTTCCTTTGATATTAGTCCAAAAAGGCTTTTCTTTAACACAAACCGGCATTTTAGCGGCCGTTTATCCGGCCGTTTGGGGAATAGGGCAACTGCTGAGTGGGCGCTTGTCAGATTTGGTTTGTAAAAAAGACATGCTGTTTTGGGGGATGTTGGCGCAGGGAATGGCCTTAATCGGATTGGCTTTTGCTGAAAGTTTTGCGGCTTTTACCGCGCTTTTAGTCTTCCTTGGATGGGGAACGGCGATGGTTTACCCGACTTTTTTGGCATCCATTGCAGAGAATACCCACCCCCTAGACCGGGCGAAGAGTTTAGGTGTTTTTCGGTTCTGGCGCGATATGGGATACGCCATAGGCGCGCTCCTTACGGGCATTCTGGCAGATGCTTTTGGTTTTCGGACCAGTATAATCGCCGTTGGGATACTGACATTCGTTGCGGGATTTTGGGCTGATTATCGGATGCGTTGCCGGACAGACCATCCTGGATTGTGGCGGTGGATAGTGGGTTTTCGTCTTACCTTTAAATAATTGGGCACATGCCCCGAAATAGATATCGAACTGGGTTTTGAGCGCCAGGTATTCGCCCTTCACCCCACCATTTCTCCCGCGATCATCTCCGCCTGCTTCAGCACGGTCTCCGTCGCCAGCATCTGCATATCCGGTGGATAACCGAATTGCCGCAATATCCGTTTCACCGCCACTTTCAGTTTGGCGCGGACGTTTTCTTTGATCGTCCAGTCGATACTGGCATTTTGTCGGACCGTTTGGGTGAGCACGACGGCCAATTCGCGGAGTTTGTCCTGTTGCATAAGTTCCCGGGCGCTGTCGTTGTTGGCGACTGCTGTGTAGAAGGCGTATTCAAAATCCGTCAGGCCGAGGGCTTTGACCTCACTGTCCATGTTGACGATATCTTTGCTGAGTTTGATCAGTTCGTCCATTACTTCGGCAGCGGTGATGACCTTATTATGGTAACGTTTGATGGCGTCTTCCAGCATTTCCATCAGGGTACGACTTTGTACCAGGTTCTTTTTGGAGCGGGATTTAATTTCGTCATTGAGCAGTTTTTTAAGCACCTCCAGCGCTACATTTTTGTGGGCCGATGTACAAGGTGTGCATACTTGGCGCGTCGAAACCTGTAAGCCACATATCGCGGACAATCACCAATTTCAGGTCGTTCTGCGGGTCTTTCATGCGCTCTGCCAAGGCGCGGCGCTGGTCTTTGGTGGTATGGTGTTTGGCGATTTTGGAGCCGTCGACTGAAGCGGAGGTCATCACCACTTTAATGATGCCTTTGTTGAGATCCGGCGAATGCCATTCGGGCCTGATTTTAACGATCGCTTCGTACAGGTCGGCGGCGATCCGGCGGCTCATCGTGACGATCATACCTTTTCCTTCAAAAACCGATTGCCGTTGTTCGAAGTGCGTCACGATATCTTTGGCGATATTAGCGATGCGCTGTTCGCTGCCCACCAGTGCTTCGAGTTGTGTCCATTTGGCTTTGGCTTTTTGGGTGGTGGTGAGGTCTTCCTGGCTAAGGTTTTCATCGAGTTCGTCCACCAGTCTTTTGCCTTCTTCACTGAGGTTTACTTTCGCCAGACGACTTTCATAATAGATACGGACAGTGGCGCCATCTTCCACAGCCTGTGCAATATCGTAGATATCCACGTAATTGCCGAAAACAGCGGGCGTATTGACATCCATACTCTCGATGGGTGTGCCGGTGAAACCCAGGTAAGTGGCATTCGGCAGGGCGTCGCGCATGTATTTGGCAAAGCCGTACACGATTTTTTTGCCAATCACATTGCCTTTATCGTCTTTATCGTCGATGGTTTTGGGTTTGAATCCGTATTGGGTGCGGTGCGCTTCGTCGGCAATCACTACGATATTTTTCCTATCGGACAACAATTCATACACATTGCCTTCTTCTGGTTGGAATTTCTGTATCGTCGTGAATACCACACCGCCTGATGCCACTTTGAGCAGGTCTTTCAACTGGTTGCGGTCCTCTGCCTGTACCGGCTCCTGGCGCAGCAATTGTTTGGAAGCGGCGAAAGTGTCGAAAAGTTGATCATCCAGATCGTTGCGGTCGGTAATGACCATAATCGTCGGATTGTCCATCGCCAGCACGATTTTACCGGTGTAAAACACCATGGACAGTGACTTGCCGCTGCCTTGGGTATGCCAAACCACGCCTCCTTTTTTATCGCCTTTCGGTTGTTTTTTTACACCGGGCAGTCCGTAACTCTCCGGAGATTCCATCGCAAGGCCGTCCGGTATTGTTTGTTCCGGCGAATATCCTGCTGCACGCAGGGTGGATTCGACGGCGCGGTTGACGGCGTAGTACTGGTGGTATGCCGCTACTTTTTTGACGGTGGTTATGGACGTAATACTTGTTTCCGGGTCTATTTTTTTCGATTTTTCAAAAACGATAAAATGCCGGAGCAGATCGAGCAGGGTTTCCGGATTTAACATTCCCTGGATCAGTATTTCCAACTGACTGACCAAATGCGATGCTTCTGCTTGTCCGTCCGCCGATTTCCACGCCATGTACCGGCTGAACCCGGCAGATAAGGAACCTGCTTTGGCTTCTAATCCATCGGAGATGACGACAAAACCGTTAAATGTGAACAGGCCTGGAATGATGGCTTTATAGGTATCTATTTGCTGAAAAGCAGACCGGACCGTGGCATTTTCATCGGCTGCATTTTTGAGTTCGATGACGACCAGTGGAATGCCGTTGACAAACAGCAAAATGTCAGGCCGTTTGTTGTTGCCGTTTTCGATAATGGTGAACTGATTGGCTACTAAAAATTCATTATTCCCCGGATTTTTGAAATCGATCAGCCATACCCGGTCGCCCCGTTCGTTGCCGTCTACCCGTTTGGAGACGGGAATTCCTTCGGTGAGCAAGCGGTGAAAGGCTTCATTATTGGCTAATAATTCAGGGGAAGATATCCGTTGAATTACTTTGATCGCTTCGTTTTGGGCTTCGGCAGGAATAGTGGGATTAATTTTCCGGACGGCTTTTTCCAGCCGGTTCAGCAGTAAGATCTGCTCATAATTGGCCCTTTCCGGCGAGTCGCTGTCGGGACCGATATCGGGTGCGTAGATATATTGATAACCAAGGGATTGGAGGCGTTCAATGGCGAGGGTTTCGATATGGTTTTCGGTGATTTTCGTCATGTGTGGTTGAAAGATTCGGCTTGGTGATAAAGGGACGTTTATTTTAGGTCGAGTATGCCGAAAGTTTCATTGAAGGGATTCCGGGTATTCATGATATCAAATCTCAACTTTGTCTCTTTTTTCAGCAGATTAAATATCTTTATACATTGAGCATCAAAAGTAGCAAAATATTGAATTTGTGCCTCAGTATCTGCCTGTGCAAATAGTTTCGTATCGTTGGGAATAATTTTCCGGTCAAGCAAATCGAGTATTTCCCTGTTTTGAAAAACGATTGCAGCCAATTTACCCGCGCATTCAGCGTGATTAATATTGAAAGGGACAATTTGTACGCCCCGGAGTGGCAGTTCATCAATATTTCCCCGCACACAGTATTCTGCAATTGAAATGGTGGAGGTTTTCAGAATAAATTCATTTTCAAGGCAATATTTATAATATCCCAATGCGTTTGCATGTAGATCCTCCTTCGCGTTCAGCAAACGAATAAGGAAGCTCGTATCCAATAAAACACAATTACGCTCCATATCCCCTGATGTTTTGTAGCCATTCATCAGCGTCAGTCACCCCCGACCAACTTTTTTGGGCTTTTTTGATGAGTGACTGTATATAGTCTTCTTTGTAAGCAGGATTGTAATCGATAATATCTACCAGTAGCAGGGTGCTTTTGTCTATTTCCCCGGATTTGACATTTTGTTTACCTTTTACCCGAACACCGTAAGGTTTGTACAAAGGATTGGTTTCGTAGTCGCTCAACAGGGTTTTCGAGGCTTCAATCTTCAACAGTCCGTATTCTTTAGTATCCAAATGAACGTTAGCTTTCCCTTTTCCGCCAGCATCGACAATCGTACCGTAAAAATAAAATTCTGCTTCTGCCCACACTTCTTCGGATCGGACAAATCTGGTATCTTTATTAATCAGAATCGCTGATTCTTCTGAAACAGACGTTTTTATCTCATACTCGTAATTATTCTTCTGCGCTTCCTGTTGAAAAAATTCAAAAGCCCTTGCAGTCGGCATTTCCAGAAAGTCAATGGAATTATTTTCGATTTTAATTTGTGAGAGTATTGCGTTAAACCCAATTACCGCCTGCAATGTGGTTTTTATAGTATGGATGACCGATCCTTTTGAAATGGAATACGTAATTGGCGGGCGCTCTTTTTTCCCATTAGGAAACAGGAGATGCTCTGCATGTTGCAACATCTCAATAATTTCCCTGATATCGTAATTGTCAGGATTCAAGTCAAAGTTTCCTTTATGGCCTTTGACTTTTATTTCGATCTGACCTGTTTTTTCCACTTTAAATGCCTTTTGGTTACAAAGATACGTATGTTTTTGGTATTAAAGACCAATGCTTTATCACTAACCTGTTTGTGAGTTTTTAAACAATAAATTCCTGATACCGGCCCAAAATCCGGTTATTCAGTTCCCCAAACGACACCCCATGATCAAAATGGCACCCCGTATACATCAGTTCCTTCCAGGATTCCAATAAACATCCCCCTTTTTTCGTACTGGAAGTCCTCCTTTTTCCCGCTCTCCTGAATCATTCAAAAAACGTATTTCGGGGTTAAATGAATTGATAAGTTGCTCTTTTTTTTGCCGCGACCATTTTTTGATGGTCTTCTCTCTGGAAATGGCTATCCTGATATCGCTATACCATTCATAATAAACCAAATTGTAGCAAAAATACTTGCCGGCAAAGGTTTCTCTGTCATTCAAATTGTCGTGTAAATGTTCGGAAAGCCGTCGCTGAAGGTCATTGGTAACACCTGCATACAAAACTGTTTTGCCGGGATTGGTAACGATGTACACATAGTAATTGTGATCTCTCATGATAGGAAAGTTAAATAAACCTGTAGGACAGGTTTTACGGTGAAAAGAAGAGCAAAGTTATGGGATTAATTCTACTTTGTTACTTCAAAAACTGTGAAGGGATGAAGATTATACCAATCATTCGATTCGTCCTTTTTCGATTCCCTCACTTCGTTGCTAATGACACCGGTGTGTATTTGTGCCACAATTGGTTGATTTTCAACTATCTGAGCCTCGGGATGACAGATCGCTTTTTGAGAGCGGCTTTTCGGTTCCCTCACTGCGTTGCTAATGACACCGGTGTGTATTTGTGCCACAATTAGTTGATTTTCAACTATCTGAGCCTCGGGATGACAGATCGCTTTTTGAGAGCGGCTTTTCGGTTCCCTCACTTCGTTCGGGATGACAGTGCCTGTTTTGTGAAAGAGTATCCCCGGTTATTTCGCTCTGCTCAATAAGCAGCTCCGGAACCCATGTTGAGCGTAGCGAAACATCCGGGGATACCCTCTAAAAACGAACGATTTGTCATTCCGAACGCAGTGAGGAATCTGTAAAATAGTGTACACAAAACTTGATTTTCAATTAGTTAATAAAAAAAATGCGAATGTGGTTCATTAGCAACGCAGTGAGGGAACCGAAAAACAACATCACTTGCTTACATTTCCATCCGCACTTCTTCACGCATCAATTTTGGTAATAAAGTATAGCGACAGGAAAGGTTTATGCTACCCGCCCGGCCCTGATCGCCGGGACCGACCAATGCTACGCCATATTGTAAAAAAACATCCGAATATGGACGGGTATCGCCACCTGTGCCGATCTGCTAGGTGTTGGCGGGAGTGAGATGGGTTGGGGTGAGTTGCATGGAGTTGATTTAGATGGTGTAAAGGTGTTCTTTGAGTAGCGTATATAATTTCCGGGCATCCTCCTTATTGACGCTTTCCTCCTCTAAAAAATCCTGCGCGTATGTTTTGGGTACAAAATCTACCTGAAAACCGGTGAATTCTTGTAGCGTGCGCTGTGTGTCGCCCGATGCGCCGCATGTACAAATACAAATTTGGCAACCATCATCCATCAGGTGTTTTAACCGGGAATGCAAGGTGTCGCAGGTGTTTCCCGCATTAGTGATACCAATGCCGGTTATCCCGTCAATGAATATATCCGAAAAGTCAGCACCATACTCCTGGTAATTTCCCGGAAGCGGAGCAACCCTGTTGGCTAAGAGCAGTTCGTGGAGGTACGCAATGGTCGTTGATTTGCCGGATTTACTTTTGCCGCGCAGTGCGATTATTTTATTCATTGTAAAATAAGCAGGTTGTTTTTGTTAATCGTTCCAATTGTTATGATTCCTATCCGTACCCGCATATTCCTGCGCACAAGTGTAGTGGAAGGGTAGGGCAGCACTACCCGCCCGGCCCTGATCGGCGGTGCCGACCAATGCTACGCCATATTGTAAAAAAACATCCGCATAAGCACGGGTGTCGTCACCGGTGCCGATCTGCCAGATGTTAGTGGGGGGAGAGATGGGTTGGGATGAGTTACATGTTTAATTATAATTCATGAATTACGTTGATAAGGGTAATGATATCTTCTGGAATATCATCTTTTTCAAAATATTGCGGTATCTCATCTTTTCTGAATTTGTAGTGATTGGCAAACCACTCAACAATTGTTTTTCCTTCCCTGTCAAATAAAGATGCGTTTGAATTGCTTCTATCAGAAGATTTATAGTCAACAGGCCAAACCATTGAAAACTCATTGACCATATCTGAAATGATATCGTCTTCCGCTTTATTAGCAATTTCAGCAATTGCTTTTGGATTAATCAGGTAGTTTTCAAGCTCCCATCGACGCCAGCGTTTAGATAAAAATTTATTTTCAACTTTATTTATGACTTCTGAAACATCCGGACATGAATCATCTGTTAGGCTTCTACGTGTTTGGGAATATAGAAAATCATCTTTATCGGATAGTGATATTACTTTAATCCCATTTATT
The DNA here is from genome assembly GCA_044350415.1 of Saprospiraceae bacterium. Classification (GTDB taxonomy): domain Bacteria; phylum Bacteroidota; class Bacteroidia; order Chitinophagales; family Saprospiraceae; genus M3007. Next base: position 34,300 of record JBILHQ010000032.1, read on the forward strand.
TCGTTTTTTAAATGTAAAAAAACCTGCTTCCTGTCTTTATGTGTACTTGCCATTGGCCAAAAAACTACATCGGCATTGATAGGTCTTTCTAATTTTTCTGCTAGTTTTTTTATTATACGTTCATCAAATCCTGCTTCAACAAAAATTATTTTTTTCCCTTTTTGAATCTTATGTAATAAAGGGAAATGTTGTACACCTAACCCCAGAAGAATTGTTTTAACCTGAGAATCTGTCATACAATATGAAGAATTGACATTTCTTACTTCAAGGACTGAATATGGGGAAACCGACTTGATTACTTCAGAGGAGTGGGTGGCTACCAATATTTGTTTTTGGGTGCCTCCTGAAAATAATTCCAGGTATTTAATTAGCTCAACTTGTAAGGTTGCATGTAAGTGAGCATCCGGTTCATCTAATAGGAGAATGTTTATTTTAGAATCAAACAACAAACAAAATGTGCTTAACCATTGGAGGAATCCCCTTCCTTCAGCCATGATATCTCTCGATGAATATTGTTTCAATGGTTCAAAATGCCCACCGTTGACCCATGCGCCCATTTTGAGAGGCACTTTTAGATAGTTGTGGAATTCCCGGGAAAAGTTCTCTGGAAAAAGTTTTTTATAAAAAACCTCAGCCAGGATATTATTTAATTTTCCAAAAACTGTTTCATTTAAGGCCTCCGTGGTTTTCTGTTTTCTTAGTTTTCTAGGGTAATGAAGAAAATTTTCTGGGTTGCCTTTTTCTAGATAATCAAAATAATAGTCATAGATTAAATTTCGTAAGACACTACCGGAAAGACCTAGTCCAATCTGCTTACGTCGGTCAGCGACAGTACGCCACGGCTCTTTTTCTGTGATTCCAGCAAAAGGAGGTAAATATGCGATTTCAGGTATTGAATCATCTTCACTTAGATTTGAGCTTGTATTTTTAACATAAAGCCTGTCTTGAGTGAGTGAAAAGCCAATTTCTAAAAATTTTTCGTTATTCATCTCGTCGTCCCAGTACAATTTTATCCTTAAGATATAACTACCGAATGATTTCAAATTTGTCCATAAATATTCGAATGACGGAATATTTACTGGTGTAAAATCATCGATACTAATACCAACACCATCCTTTTTTGATCCCTGGGTTAATGCACCAGCACCTTTAGAGAAGATGATGATTGATTTTGCAAAATTCCAAACTGCAAGTGCTTGAAGTAGAGAGGATTTTCCGGAATTATTTCCACCCACTACAATGCTTAGTTTTGCTGGGTGTAGCTGAATTTGGGTATCCTTAAATTGTTTGAAGTTTTTTAATTCTACTTTTTTGATCATAATATTGGAGTTATTATTTCACCCGAACCTCCCCGCTCATCAACTTCGGTAATAAGGTATCTCGAAGCGAGGTGAGTGTGCGGATTTGTTTTTGATTGTAATTAACTTTATCCAACAACGGTTGGGTCATTTCTGAAAACTTAATTGCTAATTCTACATTTGGTAATGTAAAAGGAATATTAGCAATATCTTCAGGTCTCACTCGCTGATGACTTCCACTTGTCCCTGATGCTGCCATTGTGAGAGCATTTTTAGCATCATCGGATTTGAACAGGAAAAATAGATATGCAAAAAGCTTACCATTTTTAGGTTTGAAGACCTGAAATTCTGTTGAACATATTGAGTGCTCTTCAGGAACTGCATCAATTGCCCAAATTCTGGGAAACCGTGGATTCAATTTAGATACAAGAATTGAATTTGGAACTACCTGATATTTATTACTCAAAATTTCACTACCCAATTCTATTACAGGGTTTTGCCCATTGTCAAATGCAGGTAAACTAAAATGGTAGTAATACCTGTTTGGGTATTTTGATGGAATAACGTTCTGTTTAAGATGATTCGCAATATCAGAAACTTTAAATTCCTCCCATTCCTCCTTCCCTTCCACCACAAACCACTGCCGAAACAACGCCTCCGCCAGCGCTTCCAGGGTCGCATTCTGTCGGTGAAACAGGTCAATTTTGTCGTCAAGACTGCTGAGGATGGTGGCTATAGCTCGCTGTTCATTTAATGAAGGAAATGGGAATTCTAGACTTTCAAAAGTGCCCAGGTTAATATTATCTTGGACAGAACCTTCTCCAATATGCTTTAACTGACGTTGGAAATGGCAAAGAGTATAATACACAAAATCCAAATCAGCCTTACTATTATCAGTTATGAAACCAAGAACACTGTCAGGGAAACAGGAATCGAATGTTAGTATTCCTAACTCCGCAATATTTGCTGCGATTGTAATGCAAATTGTTCCTTTGGGCCATAATTTTGATTGACTAAGAGCATGTCTGGGAATTATAGTCGGATAATCTCCGGAATGCCATCAAAAATTTGGCAGGAGCAGGTGATTAAGCGATGAAGAGTAGAAAAACGGGAAT
>JBILHQ010000222.1:0-10001 GCA_044350415.1 Saprospiraceae bacterium
TGGTAATCGCCTTCCATATCCAGCATGTCGAGCATCACCTGAAAATGCAGGTGGGGCGGCCAGTTGCCATTTTCGGGCAGCGGACCAATGGTGGCTATTTGTTGACCCGCAGCAATTTGCTGGCCTTTTTGCAAACCCGGCAAAGAAGTTCTGGCAAGGTGCCCATAAAGGGTATAAAAGGTCAATTGATCAGATACTGCATGTTCGAGAATGATCGTCGGACCATAATCGCGGTCGTTGTCATTGTCAGCAAAACTATGGACTTTGCCGGCCAAAGGCGCAAAAACCGGCGTTCCTGCGGCCATAAATACATCAAAACCAACGTGAACAGTCCGCCATTCCGGGCCTTCATTGCCGGCAGTGGCATAGGCATCAGTCGTGTAAAACGGTCGGACTTCCATATATCCGCCCATCCCCGCCAATTTCCCTTCATCGGCAATAAATGCCTCCATCTTGCGGCTCAATACCCGCACATCGGCCATGTCGGCATAATTTCCGAGATCGGGACTGCCCACACTAAGATCGAGCCACATTGCATCGTCGCCACGCAGATCTATTGACACCAAAGGTTGAAAAGTTGAAAAATGCTCCTTTACCCAATCGTGAAATACGGTGTTTTGTGGAAAAGGTTCCCAACCACAGGCCTGCCGGATGGTCGCTTCGACCATGCGCGGATGGATTTGTTGGAGTTGGTCCAATAAATCCCAGGCCGGGGCATCGCTGATTTGCAGGTAGGTATTTTCCGGATGCGCTGCCAGGTTCATGGCCGAACAAACCACACTGATCAACAACCGGGCACCAATCATTGGAAATAATGCCGCCGCCTCTGGTGGGGTGAGCGGAAATGCAGCATGGTATCCTTTGACAACATGCCATATAGCAGTAAGTGGATCGGGTTTGTGCATCGCAGCATAGGCTGCTGCAATCGCCAGTTCATTGATGGTTGCGCTGTACGCCGCATCGCCAAAGTCGATCACGCCAGGAATCAGGATATGCTCAAAATCGCCTTGTACCAGCACATTGTAATCATTGGCATCGCCGTAGATGACCGATTTTCGGAGATTTGTAACTGCTTGTTTTTTAAATAATTGCCAAAAATAAAGCGCTGTTTCTTTTTTCTTTTTATCTTTTATTAAATCCAAATACGCTCCTGTCCAACCCGCCTGCAAGGGGTCCCATTTCATGAACCGGTGCGCCGAAGGATGGTCATACCCCGCTAATGCAGCACTGAGTTTTCCGCAAAAAACACCGAGTTGCTCCAGCAAATCAGGTGTATGCGGATTGACTTCGGCCAGACAGCGGCCATCTATCCAGGTGAGCAGTCGCATCATCCTGACCGTACCGTCTGGGGCTGAGATATGGACAATTTCCTCCCCATTGACAGCTGGTTTTATGCGGGGTGTTTCCATACCTGCTGCCGTAAGGCGCTTCATCATGTCATTCTGAAAAGCGAGATTCCCTTGCAGTTCCCCGGGATTAGCAATTTTAAGGTTATACAACACGCCATCGGGTGTGATGACACAAAAATTGTAATCAATTTCGCCGGGCAACGGCTTTACCGTCACGTTGAGGTGATAGTGTTGTTGGGCGAGAGCCTGTATTTGTTCGGATGAGAAAATCATGAATCAGCGGTGCGTCTTTTGAATAAATCAATCAGCAAATTACGGATGCAAATAGTATACGAAGGTATTGCTGTCTGATTTTACTTGAATTTGGGGTGTCCAAAATGGTGTAAAGTGTCCATGGAACATACGACAGATTGCCAGATCTTTGGCATTTCAAAATCATTCCGTCATGCAATTATTCACCAATGCACCATGAATAAACTTTCCAGAGGGCCGCCAACTTTTCTTAAGAACCCTGATACTATTGGACTTTTTTATTTTGCGCAGCACTCAGAGGGTATTTCGCACCAGATTTTACGCAGATTTTTTTGCGCAGATTTGATAAGGTTCGTCCAGTAGTTTGTAATCACATATCCAATATTCAAATTAAAATTATTTATTTTATGATCACTTCAATTTTTTTTACCGTTATTAAAAACACCCGAAAAGCACTACTGCCTGCTACATTCCTTATTTTGGGATGCGTTTGTATCTTTCAACCTTCCTGTCAAAAGACAGACAATGATAATTTGCTGTCTGTTGGTACGCCAATGAATACCAGAATTGATCGCGGCTGTCTTGTTTTTGCCAATCAACTCGAACTGGATTCCATGATTGACGTAACAGAAAACTACCAGAGGGAAGACATTTTGGCGTTTCCGGAGAAGTATAAAGCGACAGGTTATATTTCCCTTGGTGCTGCTTATCAAAATGCCAAAAATGAGTTGCGGGTAATTCAGGAGCACGAAAATTTCGATGCATATCCTGAGTTTAAAACAAAATGGGCAGGAAAAGTCCTTTTTGAAGATGAAGGATATCAAATTCACCCCAATATCAACCTTCCATTTCTGCAAAATTTGGTCAATGTAGATGGAATGCTCAAAATTGGAGATCAATTTGTTCGCTTTTATGACAATGCCTACGTGATGGTTCCGGAAAATCATTTTGATAAGCTCCGTAATATGAAGACTATTTCGCCCGACTTTTCACATCCGGGTATGGCTATTTTTCCCATTTTAAGAAAAAAATTGGAAACCAACCCTAACCCGGAACTCACGGAACGCGATCAGTTGCTCACCGGTACGGCCTCCACCAATGGATCGAACAATGGCAGCAAACGCATTTCAGGAGAGGCTGAGGTTATTTTTTGGGGCAGTTCTGTTGGGCTCCCTGGTACTTCGGGATGTGGCCAAAATGGGAATGGTATTTTTTATGCTGTTACTTTTAGAGACCGGGTCTATTACAGGATGAAAAGTGAAGAAAAAAAATGGTGGGGCTGGAAAGACTATTCTTCTACGCTAACCATCAATGGAAGTGGTTCAGTAAGAAACACAATAAACAATACTTCCAGAACATTCTCACTAAGCCCCCCTGCTTTTGTCAATTACAGTGAGGTCACCTTATCCAATGCATATTTCGCACCGACCACTGTGGCCATTTGCCCCGGAACGACGGTTGCCAACTATATTTTTGGATCTGGCACCACCATCAACTGCGCTTCTTTGGCGATAGCAGTATCATTCGGCATCTAATTTTAAAAATCCACTGACATGGGGCTGCCCTGTAAAGCAGCTCCATGTTTTTACAATTATCATTAACTGTACTCCATCATGCAACAAAAACTCATTCCAGTACTCTTGCTTTTCAGTTCTTTTCTCCAGGCACAAGTCAGCCACCGATTTACCGTTTCGGCTGGATACCAACAGTCCACTATTGCGCTTGAACAGGAAAAACTCATCGTATTCGGAGACCCGCAATGGCTCTATTCGCCGTACGGAGGTGTGGCCTACCGATGGCAATCGGGGAAATCAGAATTAGGGACAGGGTTGTATTACAGTCAAAAAGGTGTGTTTCATAAAAATGCCTTTGCACAGGGCAACCATAATAAATTCACCTATCAATACTTAGACATCCCAATTACTTTCGGCTATCGCCTCCACAAAAGATTAGTTGTAACAGGCGGCATCATCAATGGCATCGGAATAAGTTCGCGGAACATTCAGGTCATTGAATCCGGCCCCAAAAACCCATCGCCTTATCGTAAATACCAGGATTACGATATCGCCCTGCAATTGGGCATCAATCTGGTACTTACCAACCGTATCCGTATTTGTACTGCCTATTCCAAAGGCGTTACAGAAACACCCGAATTCACCGGACATCACCACCTTTTTAACACACGAATTGCTTATGACCTGTATAAAAAATAAAATTCTACCCCTGCTTTTGCTCCTGGAAATGAGTGATGGTTGTACGTCCAATTACCGCGAAAGTTACCGCTCTGAGCCGCCGCTAATGGCATTATACGCCGAACTTTGCCCTGATAGTGCGGTCACCGTCAGGCTTACCCATACCTTCCGTATTTTTGAAGACCCGGTAGATGACCCGGTCGTTCCCGGCGCAATGGTCATTCTTTGGCAGGGAAGAACACCTTTAGATACCCTTACTTTTCAAACCGGCATTGGGAAATACACCGGAAATTTCCATATTATTCCGCTGGAGGAATATTATGTTACCGCAACCCATCCCGACTATCCAGCGCTGATCACGGAAAAAGTAGTGGTGCCATTATTTCCGGATATTGTCAACACTGAAATAAGAGATACTACCTATACCGACAACAATGGCCTTCATCGGGATGTATATATTTCTCTTGGGTACAAGCAGTTCACATCTCCTGATAAATATTTGATTTTCAATACTTTTTTCAATAAAAGCCAACGCATTTACCCACGCTTACTCCAGGAATGCGGAAAGGAAAGTTTCATCAATATTGCATTTTCAGGGGTAAATTTAAATTGCCTGCAAGAAGAAGGTACGCTTGTATTGAAAGCGGAAGGAGTTCCCCGCACCGACGGTATTCCGGATACCCTCACCTTAAATATGGGTACAACATCTCCTTTTTTTTACAACTATTACCTCGCATTAGAGGAACAGGCATCCGCTAATACCGACCAGGTATTTTTTCAACCAGTGCTCGTAAACTCCAATCTAAATGGCGGTTATGGTGCGCTTTTAACAAAAAACGAACAACAATTCAAGATCATTTTGCCATGAGATATTACCTGCTACCCTTCCTTTTATTATGCATTGCCCAACAAATTAACGCTCAGAAACGCAGCTTTTCAGGCCAAATAACTGACGACTCCGGAGAGGCATTGCCCGGTATATCGGTTCGGGTGGTGTGCGATGGTATTCCAACGGGTGTCCGGCAAACGGATGCCTATGGAAGGTTTTCTTTCCTGCTGAATACTACTGCCCAAAACACCATCATACTTATCGGACCGGGCTGTATCCAGGAGATCCATTTAGGAGCACTGGAACGCGATACATTTATCAATTGGGCGATGAATTGTTCGGCAAACTTACAGGCCGTCAATATTGTAAGTGCCCCCAAAACATACGATAACCTGAGCGGTGTATACCGGCTCAATAAGGACAACATTCTGCAAACGCCTGCACTGGGCGGGGAGCCGGACCTTCTGAAATCACTCGCGCTGCTTCCCGGCGTCACGAACGGGATTGAAGGCTCATCAGGGCTATATATCAGAGGCGGATCACCCGATCAAAACCTGATTCTTTTAGACGATGCGCCAGTGTTTAATATTTCACATTTGTTTGGTTTTTTAAGTATCTTCAACTCGGATATCATCAAAGATGTGGTTTTTTACAAGGGCAATGCGCCTGCGCGGTTTGGCGGAAGGCTGTCTTCCGTTCTCGATATCCATACCGTGGAAGGCAACCAAAAATCAATAAAAGGAAGTGTTGGCATTGGCCTTTTTGACTCCAAAGCCAATCTGGATGGTCCTTTGTGGCACAACCGGGTCCGGTTTTCGGCTTCGGCCCGCACTTCTTACATAGATCTATTCACCCTTCATCAAAAAAAAAGATTCGAAAGCGGCCAAAAAGATAGTTACTCCAATATGAATTTCTATGATGTCAATGGAAAAATCAACTTCAATATCAATAAAAATAACCAGTTTTTTGTGAGTATCTATAAAGGAAAAGACCAGTTTGATTTCTGGGACCAAAATTTTCCTTACAGCCAAAACAAGCAAAATATGAACTGGGGCAACACTACGGTTTCTGCTCGCCTACATTCTGTATTCAAGTCCAGGTTTTATGTCAAAAATACATTTGTGCATTCCGCTTTCCACAGCGGATTCCATCAGCAGGAGCAACGCACGATTTTTGATCAACAAGGCAACACCAATATCAGTGGCCGGACTGCTATCCGGAATGAAAGTCTGAAGAGTGACCTTACTTTTTCTCCCTATAGACAACAAGTATTACGGCTTGGACTGGAGGCCAATTATAGGACTTTTACTCCCCGAAAATTTGACTTCCTGTCCTCTCAGGGCACCGAAGACACCACCTTCGTTCATTTTTTCAGCAAAGACACCACCTTCGATGCCTCCTTTTGGATAGAAGATGAAATCAGGTTCAGTCAAAAACTATCCCTCAACGCCGGCGGCAGAATCACCTGGTTCCATCAACCTTCCCGAAATGGCGCAATTGCCTTTGATCCACGCCTCATTGGAGCCTATGTGCTCAACAACAAAATTACGCTCCGGGCTGACTACGGTATTTACCATCAAAACATCAATTTGCTGAGTAATAACAGCGTCGGATTGCCATTAGATATCTGGACGCCAACCGATAAAAATGCTCCTGTGCAAAGGTCCTGGCAAACCTCCCTGGGCGTGGAATTCAAGCCTTCTGCGGCATTCACCATTTCCAATGATTGTTATTTCCGAAAAATGAAACACCTGACCGATTTGCGCACCGGCGTTAATCTGTTGCTGACACCCAAAGACTGGGACGAACTCATTGAAAAAAACGGTATAGGAACGGCTTTTGGAGACGAAATATACGTCCGGTATCGTTACAAAACATGGCATAGTAACATGGCCTATACCTGGTCAAAAAATACCCGTTCATTTCAAAACATCGACAATGGCGAAACCTTTTACGGTAAATTTGACCAAAGAAACCGCATCAGTATCGATTTAGGCGGCAACCTGTCCCGCAAATGGCGTTTTGCCGTGGCCTGGGTATACAACTCAGGCATTGCCACTACATTGCCGGTCGTTTCCTATGAAGGACCGCCTGGTGCCTCCAATAATATATTGGTTTTTCCTAAGCGCAATAATGCCCGGTTTCCAGCCTATCACCGCGGTGATGTATCATTTACCAGAACAGCAACAACCCCCAAAGGCCGGCAAAAACGGCTGTCGTTTGGTGCATATAATTTTTACAACCAGCGAAATGTGTATTTCCTGACTTACAAAAACACCTTTACGGTAGAAAATGGCGTGGTAACCAACAGACAACTTCAGATCATTGAACGCAATTTATTCCCCATCATTCCGTCTGTGACGTATGCCGTGACCTGGTGATAATAACGGGTTAAATACCTGCGGCAATGAAGATTATTTAACATAAACCAGGTGTTTATTGGTCAATTTAGTCAGCATTTCAGGTAGAATGCCGGGGCGACCTATAGTGAGGCGGCGACTCGCAGTCACCGCCTCACTATAGCAAGAGGTTGATTTGCTTTACATTTTCTCAAATTTTCCAAGTAATTACCCGTTATTCGCGCCAATTTTTAACGCTCATGATTTATCCAAAGTATTGTCTTGCCCTTTTGGGTTGTTTGTACCTCCTCTCCCCCACCCTCGCACAAAAACGAGATCCGTGGCAGGACCATACTGTATTCCGCATCAATAAGGAAGCTCCACATGCCACCCTCTTCCCTTTTGAAAATGAAGCCCTGGCAGTGATGAACCAGAAAGAACAATCCGCGCGCTTTCTCTCGCTGAACGGTTTGTGGAAATTTTATTTTGCCCAAAAACCGGCTGACCGACCCGCTGATTTTTTCAAAGAAGACTTTAAAACGGGCGATTGGGCTGATATGCCTGTACCCGCCAACTGGGAAGTACAAGGGTATGACCGGCCGGTATACCTCGATGAAAAATATCCGTTTGATACCCAATGGCCCGATGCGCCGCAGGATTACAATGCGGTAGGTTCTTATCGCCGCAATTTTGAGATACCTGAAACGTGGAAAGGGGAAGATATTTTCCTGCAATTGGGAGGCGTGAACTCTGCCGTATATGTGTGGGTCAACGGACAGGAGGTGGGCTATTCCGAAGATTCCAAAACACCTGCCGAGTTTAATGTAACAAAATATATCAGAACCGGCACGAATTCCATTTGCCTCCAGGTATTCCGCTGGAGCGACGGCAGTTATTTAGAAAGCCAAGATATGCTGAAAGTAGCGGGTATCGAGCGCGATATTTACCTGTTCGTTGCCCCTAAAATGGCTATTACCGATTTTTTTGCAAAAGCCCTGTTATCCAATGATTACCGCGACGGAAAATTAGATGTATCGGTACAACTACAGCGTTCTTTGAACGACATGACTCCTGCTGCACGCCTGGAAGTATCGATTTTGGACGATGCGGCAGGAATGAAGCCTGTTTTTTCAGAGACAAGAGCGGTACAATTCGGAACATCACCAACCGTCAATTTGGCTTTTTCAGCAGCCTTTAACCATGTAAGACAATGGTCGGCAGAGATGCCCAATTTATATACCCTACTTTTTACGTTAAAAAATACTGACGGAACTATCGCAGAAGTGGTTTCCCATAAAATTGGATTTCGAACCGTCGAAATCCAAAACGCGCAATTACTCATCAACGGCCGCGCCATTAAAATCAAAGGTGTCAATCGCCACGAAGCACATGCGCTCCAGGGGCATTATATCACCCCCGATATCATGCTACTCGATATCAAAATGATGAAGCAGGCCAATATCAACGCGGTGCGCACTTGCCATTACCCGAACAACCCGCTGTGGTACGAACTCTGCGATAAATATGGCCTTTATGTCATCGATGAAGCCAATATCGAAAGCCAGCCATTAGCCGAAAATGAAAAGACGAAACTCGGCAATAAAATGTCGTGGTTGCCCGCCCATACCGACCGCGTGCGCAACATGTTCGAACGCGACAAAAACCATGCTTCCGTAATCCTCTGGTCCCTGGGCAATGAATCGGGCGACGGGCCGCTGTTCGACAGTCTTTACCATTGGTTGCACCAACACGATGATACCCGATTCGTCGCCTATGAACCTGCCAAACTATTGCCCTACACCGATATTTTCAGTCCAATGTACGCCAAAATACCCAAATTGGTGGAATATGCACAATCCAGCCCCACGCGCCCACTTATCATGTGCGAGTATGCGCACGTGATGGGAAACAGCGGTGGCAACCTCCAGGATTATTGGGATGTCATTGAAAAATATCCCGTGCTCCAGGGTGGATTTATCTGGGAATGGGCCGATCAGGGATTGCTGTACACCAATAATAAAGGCATTTCGTACAAGGCTTATGGCCACGATTACAACCCCGATTTACCTACCGATGGTTGCTTTATTAATAAAGGATTAGTGGATGGGTTGCGAAAACCGGTACCGCATTATTGGGAAGCCAAAAAAGTCTATCAACCCGTCAAATGTAGGTTGGTAGACGCCGAAAAAGGTCTTTTTGAAATAGACAATAAATACACGTTCTCCGATTTAAAACACCTGAACCTGCATTGGGAAATTATCCGGAATGGACGCCCATTCGCCAAAGGAGCCCTGCCATTTCCTGCCTTGAAGCCCGGAGAGCGTCAAAAAATATTCATCCCCTGGAACACCAAGATGACGGAACATGGCGAGTATTTTATCAAAATCAGCGCCGTGACGAATACTGCCACACCGCTGAGTCCTGCTGGTTTTGAAATAGCATTCGACCAGTTTCCGTTGCTCAACATCCCTGTCTCCTCATTGGCACAGATTGTACAAAAAGAGCTTCCTTTGACAGTCAAGACCGACAAAAAAGAATACCGCATCAAAAACGACAGCCTAGAAGTGCGGTTCAACCGCCAATCGGGCGATATGACCAGTTTTCTTTTCAAGGGTAAAAACTTAATCTTACACGGTTTGGAGCCCAATTTCTGGCGCGCGCCAACCGACAATGACCTTGGCAATAAAATGCACCAATGGGGAAAAATTTGGCAAAACGCCGGCCCTCAACGCGTCCTTCAATCACTGAAAATTCAGCTGGTAACTGCCCTGCTGGTCGAATTGGATGCAGTATACCTGCTGCCAGCGGTCCATTCCACCTTGTCGCTACATTACCGCATTCACAGCGATGGCGAAATCCAGGTAACGTATCGTTTTACACCCGGCCCGGGTAGTCCCGACCTTCCCAAAATACCCCGAATCGGTCTGTCGCTCACCCTGCCCCAGGAATTCCAGTTCATGGAATGGTATGGCCGTGGGCCCCACGAAAGTTATTGGGACCGGAAATCATCCGCGGCTATCGGGTTGTACAAAGGCACTGT
>JBILHQ010000383.1:0-3269 GCA_044350415.1 Saprospiraceae bacterium
CTGGCGGTTGGCGTGTTATAAATACCAAATCTTTTAAATCCGGCTTTTACCATACCACGCGCAATCTTTTTGGCTGTTTCTAAATCGTTATATTGAAAGTCTACATCTACCGCATACCCTTTCGTGTGGGCTGAATCCTTCACACTACCCACTTCATTTAGCGACGAATTATGCTTTTGGGTTCGATACCCAGAGTTAACGTGGTAAGGCACGCCTGAGTGCCCCCGGGCAGAGTCGATCATCAGCAAGGTGCTGATGCGCATATTGACGCCGCTACCTGGCTGATCCGGGCTGTCAAACTCGGAGATTTTAAAATATTTGAGCGCCACCATTTGCTGTTGATATGTGGCCTCTGTGAGTTGTAATTGTGGCATATTTTCAGTGATGTTGCCCTCATCATCATAGTACCCGCTTTCGCCTATGCCTCCGTTATTCCGCTTGAAATAATGCCATAACAGGGCAATTAAAACGCCTCCGGGGAGAATGATGGAAAGGATGATGATCATGCTTTTGGTTTTCATTTTGTAATTTTGAGTATGGAGATAAATACCATCATAACGCCTATGAATCCAGCACCAATGGCTACAATATCTGCCTTGTTTCCTTTAGATGCTCCGGCTATGATTCGTTGAGCTCTTTCAAGTCCACCTGTATGCGCTACGGGTGCAGGAGCAGTCCCAGAAGTTGGTGCGATTGGTTTGAATAAATCATTCACACGGTTTAAAAGCCCCTGACGGAATACTTCCTGGGTAGATTTTAAGTAAGTAATCCATCCCTCCAGTACTGCATTATAAATTGCAGATGGATTTTGAGCAGCCAGTGAGTTTAATGCGGCCAATGTTTTGCTCCCCATGAATCCATCAATTGTAAGACCTGCCTGGAAGCGGTTACAGGCCGTTTGAACCACTTTTGCTGCGGCTACCGGCAGCCCCATAAAATTATTCATTACCAGGTCGGCCAATTGTTGGTCGGTGATTTCGTCGATCCGATAAAAGTCCCAAAATTTTTCTAATACCTGGTATGCGTAATTGTCATCAATGGCCATCATAAAAGCCTGGTCAGGGCATTTTACGCCCATCAAGGTTTCCACCGTTTTGCTGGTGATCCCATGGTTAGTTCCGACACGACTGCCACAAGCATTGTAGTTACCAGCATCACTTTCATGATTCTGGTAACCACCTTCCCACTTCATTAGCCTATTAAAATATTCTCTTGAAAAAGTACTCATTTTTAATATCTATGGCACTGCAAATGTAAGGGTTTATTTTAACTGCGGGTAATGCTTCAACTCATTATACGTAAATACTACAGGTTTGCCCTTCATATTGGTGCCTGAAATCTCCAATACATCCACCTTTTGTTTGTCGGGTCGCTGTGTTTCCAGATAGTACTCCAAAAAGTATGCTGACCACCCAATTACATCTGCATAATCACTTCCCGCTTTCATCCCAAATCCTCTGCCCGGGAAAAACCACTTCAGGTTTTTATCCAGTCGGTCAAATTCAATATCTGCTGATGTCGTAGATTTAACTGCAACCTTTACTCCTGTGATTTTGATGGATGCAAGGTCTGTTTCAGCCTGCATAACTTTTGTCGCCCGAAATAATTTAGGAATCCCTTTTTCCACGGCTTCAGTTGATGAAGGCAGAAAATTGTAGTAAATCGTAGCCTGCGGATCAGGGAAATAGTAGAGTAATGTTCTTTCTTCCCGGACGATTGGCCCCGGATCTACGGGTGGCGGCGGCGGCGGTGGCGTTACTGCGCCTATGTCTGCCGGGTTTTTATCGAGCACAGCGCGGACATAGCTTATTCCATACCCAGTTTTGTCATCCTTTCCAGCTGGTAGAATATCTGCCGCTACCCAAGCCAGGTATTTGCCCATGGTTTGGTAGTTGGCAAGAACTGCGCCCCATTTTGATAATGCAATTGCAGAAACACTGGTAAGAAATGGGGTAGCCATACTTGTGCCGGATAAATTAGCAAAATTATTGCCCAAATAGGTGCTTTTGATGTCTACACCCGGCTCCCCAACAAGCACCTCTGGCCCTGTTGTTGAGAAATTTGCCTTATCCAGATTTTTATCCAAAGCAGCACAAGCAATACTATACGGAGAACTCGCGGGATAAATAACGCCCGAACTACCGGTATTCCCTGCTGCAAAAAAGTAAACAACACCAAGTCCTGTTGATACTTTAAGGGCATCTTCCACTGCGGGAATTTTGCTAGATTGTCCTCCAAATGATCCATTACAGATAACAAACCCTCCATTTTTTAGGATAGTTTTATTGTCGATATCTTCCGCTGTAATAGCCGATGATACCCATTGGAAATCACCACTGCCATTGTTATTTAATACCCGAACTGCTTTCCAGGATAAAAGCCCGAAATCAATTAAGGGTCGAACCAGTCCGAAGTCCTGCGCGGCGATAATCCCGGCAACATGCGTACCATGGCCGGCAACGTCTACCGCATTTTGTTCAGTGGTATAGTTGGCAGCAGGTAGTCGCCCTTTTTTCAGAAAAGGGTGCTCTGAATCACCAGAGTCAAAAACCTTGACCACTACCTTGAATTTGCACTCTTTTTTCACCCTTTCTACTAAATCGGATGGTAATAGCAACTCTTTCCCCCAGTTGGTAAATGCCTGGGCCCCAGGAACTGATCGCTGTATGTTTTCTGCATGTTCCCCAGGGAATGGGACGATATCAAATCCATTTTCAATGGATACTTCTCGTTTCTTTTCGAAGTCCCGTTTAGACCGGGCATCTTTTGAAAATGGGAGTTGCGCAAAGGCATTGGAAATGATCATCAATGCCAGGGTAACTGAAAATAAATACTTTTTAATCATAATAAATGGGTTGTGCCAATAAATGGCTGAGTTTAATTTTTGTGGTAGTACCTCGACCACAGGACATAATATATCAGGGGTAAGCGCATTAAAATAGTCAGGACGCAATTCGATTTAAATTATAATTTTATTATTAGTGGTACTTGTTTGTTTTTGAAAAAGTGAAATGATAAAACACATGAAATGTAATGGCACGTGCAAATGGTAGTGACAATAAAAATAGAATTCCCGGTATTGAAGTAGGTACGTGAATATTAGATGCTGCTGAAACAGCAAACAAATACATCGCCATTTGTAACGTATTAGCCAAATGCCATGCATCAGTAATCCATACGAAAACAGTGCTCGAACCAGGGAACCTTTCACCTTCTTTTGGATTCCCATTTTTCCATTTATTCATCCAGGAATCCTTTGTCCACCAGTT
>JBILHQ010000033.1:0-36638 GCA_044350415.1 Saprospiraceae bacterium
AGAAGATTGTTGAGCGTAGCGAAACAACCAGATAAACCTGATTCTGTAGTACGATTTGTCATTCCGAGACCGCAGGTTGAGGGATCTGAACAGGGCGGCTGGATAGTTACCTTTTAAAGTTATAGCAGACAAACTTGAAGTTCCTTGTATTTCCATGTTCATAGAGGACTTCGATCAGGATCTTTGGGGCGATATTTCTATACTGCCGGATTCTGCGGTGAAGAAAAAATAATTTTGAATCTCAGAAGATTTGATTACGCCTTCATTTCTTCCCGGAAGGCACTTTTTTCATTGATATGATTATTTAAAATATTTAAATTGACCTTTCTTTCGTTGGAGAGCATGGCATCTTTAATACTTTCCCTGACGACCTGTACCAACTCTGCCTGACTGATGGACTCAACATCTAATAGCGTTTATTGCCACAAAAACTACGAATAAAAATAAAAGGACAAATCAAAAAAAATAATCCTAAAAATCCTTGCACA
This sequence comes from Saprospiraceae bacterium, assembly GCA_044350415.1. Classification (GTDB taxonomy): domain Bacteria; phylum Bacteroidota; class Bacteroidia; order Chitinophagales; family Saprospiraceae; genus M3007. The sequence goes on from JBILHQ010000033.1 coordinate 489, forward strand.
ATTCTACCAATTTATCTATTTTTGTGTCAACCAACAACTTAATCCAAGTCAAGGAGTTATCTCTTCACGCATAATTCCCGTAATCCATCACTCATGAAAAGTATTTTACTATGTTAAACTTCCCTGAACGCTTACGCTCGGCCCGCAAAATGAGCGGCCTTACCCTTGAAGGATTGGCGGAGAAACTCGGCCATCGGGTATCCAAACAAGCAATTAATAAATACGAACAAGGATCTGCAAAGCCCGACCCTGATCTGCTTTTGCCCCTGTGTGATGCGTTGGAGGTGCGTCCCGATTATTTTACCCGCACCAAACAGGTCGAACTGGTGCATTACAGTTTCCGGAAATTAGTCAACCTGCAAAAACGGGAACAGTCTATCGCTGTTGAAAAAACCCGCGATGCGCTGGAGCGGTATTTTGAACTGGAGGAAATGATGGGTATTGAAACTAATTTTGAACGTAATATTCCTGGGCTGGAAGGTCTGATCAGTACTGCGGAAGACGCCGAAAAAGCAGCGAATATCGTACGGGCATCCTTTAATCTCGGAGACGACCCAATGTTCAATATTATCGAGATTCTGGAAGATAAAGGTATCCGGGTCATCGAAATTGATGTGGATGATGCTTTTAATGGCATGTCAACTTATGTAGACGGACACATACCAGTGATTGTGGTGAACAGCCGGTTGGATCCCAAATTAGACCGTAAACGATTTACTTTATTACACGAACTGGCACATTTGCTGTTGCAATTCAACCCTGATCTGGAGGAAAAGCAGGAAGAGCGGCTCTGCGATGCTTTCGCGGGAGCTATGTTGTTGCCTGGAATAAAAGTCAAAGAAATGTTAGGCAGCCACCGTTCTGCACTGATATGGAATGAGCTGGTACTGATCAAAGAATTATACGGTATCTCCATTCGGGCCATCCTGTACCGTGCCCGGCATCATGGCATCATTACTGATTATGACCTGACTACCAAGATGGCAGAACTCAGCCGGTTTTATGGACGTAAAGACGAGCCTGGCCGTTATCAAGGCATGGAAAAGGCAGTTCGATTCCGGCAATTATTGCTTCGTGCTATTGCTGAAGAAATTATCTCCACCTCTAAAGCGGCTTCGCTTGATAATAAAAAATTAGCCGATTTTCGGGCTGAATTGAATTTCGGGAATGAAAATAGCGATCACTGACGCCAATATCTTCATTGATACAAAGAATATGAAATACGGATAAAGGCTTGGAAATAAAGTAATCCTGTTTGTGCCTACCCACACTTCTCTTCTTTTCTTACTTCTCCACCTTCGGCTGCACAAACTTCCCACCCACCCATTTCACTGGCCGGGCGCGCACATAAGTATCTTCGTCATATCCGGTAGTTTCGTCGTCGCCCTTATATTGCTTTTCGCTGTGTTCCACGACAAAGAAAACCTGGTCTTCACCTGCAAAATGGCCTTGGGAATTTTCATCCGCAGGCTGCGGGAACAGGTATTTTTCGGTGTGGTAAAAGACATCGGCATCGGCGACGGACGTACAGACCGGCAGTGGCACTAATTTTTTGCCATCCCAAAGCACATACCAGTCGTACCAGGGATAGCCACAGGCATCGTAACCAATATGGCTTTTCAGGAGTGCGGAATACCCTTTTAAACCGAGCGCGCCCTGGAAGACTGGTTCAGCATTGACATAATAACCGCCATCGGCGGTAAAGGACTGTGTCGTTTTGGACAGCAGCGCACCAGTGGTACTGAATGCCCGGGTTTCGAGGGTATATTCAGGCAGTGCTTCATTGTCTTTTGCTTGTTTGACCGCGGTAATACCCACAGCAAAACGAACGCTATTACTGTTGGCCTCGCCAGCATAGGACAATAAACCGCCCCAAACATAGCCGGTTTGGTTCTTGTTGAAACGCACCTTGTACCAGGGCTGGGTATTGCTGCCGGAGGTGTAAGTTTTATCGGAAACCTCCAGGATTGTAACGACATCGCCGCCATTCAGTTGGGCCAGCGCCTTGGCCTCCGGCTGTGCTTCACTTCTGACATTAACTTTGTCGCCGAAAATATAGGTAGTGAATTCCGGTGATAATGGGCTGAGTTGGGCGGTTAAAAACTGAACCGATGCCAGGGCAAAAAGGGTAAGAGTAAAACGCATAATGGATGGTTTGGTAATTTTTTTTGCAAAGGAAACACTAAAAATCCACCAGTACTTCATACTGGTACTTCCATTTTTTTTCTTCCCCCGGTTTCAGGGTAATTTCCCATTCCACCACATATTCCGAATTGATCCGCAGTGTGGCGGCTTCCTGCGTGAGGGCCCATTTCTGGTCATTGGAAATCGTGGGTTTGCCTTCTATCGTTCGCTTTATCTTGAGGGTAACAGGCTCCGTTTTATAATTCACTGCACAAATTTCGCCTTCGATTGTAATGCGATCGTAATTGTGACTGAACCTTGTTTCCACATTTTCTTCCCGTTTGATATCACCGTCATTTTGCGTGACGCGGATTTCTGGCGACTCGGCTATGCGGACTTTACATTTAGCGCCCGGTGTAGCATAAGGCAACTTGTCTTGACTAACGGGTTGCAACTCCCCTTTTTCAGTGCCGGAAAGAATGTTAACAGCGCCGGTCGTCCAGGGGTATTCAGTGGTATTTTCGAATTCGATATAGTGAAAGATTTGATTATGCTCCTCTTTGGGATTGCCACTATTTCGCCATTGTTGCAGCCGGTTGGGGCCACCCTCGGGCAGCACACATTCATAAAAATGCGTTGGAGCGATCTCTGTTTCAAAAATAGGATATTGGTAACGGCTTCCTTTGGGGAAATTACCCGGACGAATGGAGTAGAAATAAAAATCCTCGGCCTGCGTGCCTTCAGGTTTGGTTTCTTCAAAAGATACATTATTACCCCGGTATGGATTTAAGTCTTGGTCGTCCATATATACGGACGGCCTCAAATAATTCTGCCGGGCAAACTGTCCTTCGTTACTGAACCGTTGATTGTCGTTTTTATCAAAATCCACCAGCAATGAATAGCGGTTGGCAAAGGCAAAATTGGGGTTACCCACGGCCAGCCGCAGTTCGGTATTACCAAGATCTTCGGCATCATTCACCACTTCAGCACGAAGAGCGAGATGGCCTTTGTTTTTCCCATTCAGTTCAAGGCGGTAAATGGGCGTCCAACCTAAGTGGTCGGTGAGGTAAGCGAGGTTAAGCGCCTGAGTGGATTTTGAGGTATTAAACTGTACTTCGAGGCGTTTCTCCGTTTCTTTATGTTTCCCCATGACAAAATTGGGTGCCTCTGACAACTGAACACGTTGCACCTGACTGGGCAGAATAGTAATCCACGATTTATCCTTTCGGTTCAAAAGCAGCATAAAATCGTTTCCTGCACTTACCCTGCTGGGGATAATACTTTCAATACTCCCCCAAACAATTTCTGTACTTTCATTGTTGCCTGATGACAATACCACCATCAAATCTTTGCCAATCAGCTGTTGGTAATATTCCTTTTGAGGCAATTCTCTATCGGTTTTCTCTATCGTATCCTGAATGGAAAAAACAGATTTAACACCGTCACCTGGCGCACCGATCCAAAAGGTTCCAAACAAAGCCCCAGGCAAATCGCGGGTCACATAGTGGTTGTCTTTAGTCGTTACATTCCCGCTTCGTTCCACCATGGAACGGCCGTTTTTGAAAATAGTGACAGACTGAACAGGGATTTTTTGCGCTTGTAAGTGGAACGAAATCAATATGATCGCGCATAGGCTGAGGAGCATTTTTTTCATAAAAAGGGGAGTTTGCTGTTAGAAAATAGGAAAACGATGGCTCCACCTTTATTAGTATGCAGCTAGTTTTTTGATTTAGAGCATACTACCTGAGGGTATGTAAAAAGCCTGGAGAAATATAACCAGGCTCTTTTTACACACCTCCCTCAACTATCACATCCCCATTTCATCAGCACTAGGCCCATAACTGCCCGGAATAGGGACGTTTAACAACCGTAAAAAAACACCTAATTGCGCCCTGTGGTGAATAATCTGGCTCATTGTCATCCGCAAAACATCCACTTTAGGGTCAAAACTGAAAACAGTCTCTCCACTTCTGAGCGTCCAGGGCTTGTCCAGCAAAGGCGCATTTTCTTCCACCAATTGGGTTCTGCCGTCCTTCAGGCACTTTTCAAAATAAGCCAGTAATTCAGCCGTATTGTTAAGCGGTTGAGGTGTGTACGGATTGGTTGCGAAATCCAGTTCGTCAGTCGTAAAAGTCATGGTAATCCAGGTGGGCAATTCGGCAATATGTGCCGCCAACCGCCTGATCGTCATACTTTTGGGGTGTGGTTGCCAGTCGTACTTGTCGTCGGGAATACACGCCAGCATTTTGCGGGTGGTCAAGGCTTCCTGCTCTAACTCTTTTTGGTAACTATAAAGCCATCTTATTGTTTTTTATGTTCACTGCTCTAAAATTAATGTTTATGATAAAACCTATCTTGTTGAGTGTCCTTATGATCACTTCCCTTGCCTGTAGCAACAGAGGAACTACAAAGGAACTTGGAAAAAGTAATATCGGTGCCACGGATACATTGCCCGCGCCGTACGCCACCAAATCGTCCCGCAACTTCAGCGAAATAATTGGTTGGTCTGATGGTCAAACGCCGACCGCACCTGCCGGATTTGTTGTTTCAAAGTTTGCCGACGACCTGGACCATCCCCGCTGGATATATGTGGGTAACAATGGCGATATATTTGTGGCCGAATCCAATACCGTTTTGAAAGGCGTTAAAAAAGCGGGAGCAAAAGTGGTCCCGAAAATCAAAACCCAAAAATACGGCACCAGCGCCAATCGCATCACAATGTTCCGGGACAGCAATAAGGATGGTGTTTTTGAAAGTCGTTATGTTTTTGCAGAACATTTGAATCAACCGTTGGGCATGCTCATCCTGGACAACCATTTTTATGTGGCCAATACTGACGGCTTACTTCGGTTTGATTATCAGCCAGGGGATACAAAATTAAGCGGCAAGGGAAAAAAAATAGTATCCCTTCCCGGTAGGGGCTATAATAATCACTGGACACGCAATATTATTGCGAATAAAAAAGGCGATAAAATTTATATTTCTGTCGGCTCCAGTAGCAACGTAGGTGAAAACGGTATGGAATACGAAGTAAGAAGAGCCAATATCCTGGAAATTAACCCCGATGGCAGTGGCGAAAGAATATACGCCAGTGGCTTACGCAATCCGGTTGGTCTGGATTGGGCACCGGGCACGGAGACCTTATGGACAGCCGTCAATGAAAGAGATGGTTTAGGCGACGATTTAGTGCCCGATTACCTGACCAGCGTGAAAGACGGTGGTTTTTATGGCTGGCCATACGTTTATTATGGACAAAATGAAGATCCCCGTATGACCGGTAAGCCAAGGCCCGAACAGGTGAATAGCACCCTTGTTCCGGATGTACCCTTGGGCGCCCATACCGCATCGCTGGGTTTGGCCTTTTATCGCCAACAGTCGTTCCCCGCCGCATACCACGATGGTGCGTTTGTCGCTCAGCATGGTTCGTGGAACCGATCTATTTTATCAGGATACAAAGTTGTATTTGTACCATTTGAAAATGGCAAACCTTCCGGCAAACCGCAGGATTTTTTAACGGGTTTTGTGGCCGATGTTGCCAAAAGTAAAGTACATGGCCGGCCAGTGGGCGTGGCTTTTCTTGCCGACGGGTCGATGCTGGTAACCGATGATGGCAGCAATGTGGTGTGGCGGGTAGCGGTAAAGCATTGACGGGATTTATTCCGGAACTTGGGATCAATTTTTCATAAGAATACAAATTTAACTTGTTTGATCCCAACAGGTTCCCATACCTTTGCAGCATGCATTTTTCAGCATTTCAAATGGTCATGTGTTGTTGTTGTCCTCCTCGGTTTACCGGAGCAGCCGGAATAATATGTTGAATTGACATGCACTAACAAGCAAAAAAATCATTCAAAAATATTTTCTGAAAAGCCCTTTGGTTTACTACCAGGGGGCTTTTTTTATCCTTTATCGAAAAAAATTTATATCCATGCCGCTAACAGAACAAGTTGTTGCAGACATATTGGAAGAGGTGCGATCGCGGTCGCTCCGCGATCCTGTAGACCTATTGAACTGGCTCGTGCCGCAGTTTCCGGAGACGGCAACCTTCAGCACCAGTTTCGGCATCGAAGATCAGGTGATTGCCCATTTGATCTTTACCAACCACCTTCCTGTACGTGTTTTTACGCTCGATACAGGCCGCAATTTTCAGGAGACCTATTCCACCTGGTCGTGCACCCAGGAGGTTTATGGTCAACCCATCGCTGCTTATTTCCCGCAGACCGGTGCTGTTGGACAATTGCTCGCTCAAAAAGGCCCAAACAGCTTTTACCAATCTGTCGACGACCGCAGGGAGTGCTGCTATATCCGCAAAGTGGAGCCGCTCAACCGCGCATTGGCGGGTCAGAAACTTTGGATCACTGGCAGGCTTTGTGAGTATCGGTTGTGCGCCCTATACCCGCGCCATCCAGGAAGGTGAAGATTTTCGCGCCGGCCGCTGGTGGTGGGAAGATACTTCTAAAAAGGAGTGCGGTACATGTTAATCCCAAGTCAGTTAGTCCCAGGTCTGTAGAGTGTACCCCAAGCATTCCGATTTTAACAAATGAACGCCCTGCTTGGGGTACACCCTACGGACCTGGGACTAACATTAAATTTTACTAATCAACACACGACACTATATGTCTCAACCGCTCAATTACCTCGATCACCTTGAAGCACAGGCTATCCATATTTTACGGGAGGTTGCGGGACAGTTTGAACGTCCTGCTCTGCTATTTTCGGGTGGGAAAGACTCGATTACGTTAGTGAAACTGGCAGAAAAGGCGTTCCGGCCCGGCAAATTCCCATTCCCATTGGTTCATATCGATACAGGTCATAATTTTCCGGAAGTGATTGAATACCGCGACCGGCTGGCCGCCCAACTTGGCGAACGCCTCATCGTGCGCAGAGTGGAAGATACGATCCAGCGGCAGGGGCTCAAAGATGGCAGGGGGAAATTCCCGAGCCGCAATGCCCTGCAAACCTACACATTACTGGAAACCATCGAGGAATTTGAGTTCGATGCCTGTATCGGTGGTGCCCGGCGCGACGAGGAAAAAGCGCGCGCCAAGGAGCGTATTTTCAGTATCCGCGATGAATTTGGCTCCTGGGACCCCAAGCGCCAGCGACCCGAATTGTGGGATATTTATAATGGTAGTATCCGAAAAGGCGAAAATATGCGGGTATTCCCGATTTCCAACTGGACGGAACTGGACGTGTGGAACTATATCCGCCGCGAAGAAATGGAACTCCCCAATATCTATTTTTCCCATTCCCGCGATTGTGTGATCACTCCGGGCGGACAGTTACTGGCCATCACCGAGCATATTCACCTCGACGATACTGACGAAGTAACTGTTCGGGATGTCCGTTTTCGCACCGTCGGCGATGCGACCTGTACAGCAGCAGTGGAAAGTCCGGCCATCACCATTGAGGATATTATTCAGGAGATCATTGATACCAAAATCAGCGAACGAGGAGCCACCAGGCTCGACGACAGGTTGTCGGAAGCGGCCATGGAAGATCGGAAGAAGAACGGATACTTTTAGTTAGTTATGAGTTATAAGCTATGAGTCTCGTGATGTTGACTGTTGCTTATACTGTGATGTTTACCGTTGCTTACACCGTTATGTTGACCGTTTTTTTACGGCGCGGTATTCGAAATTATCAAATATCATGGTGTAAATAACAGTCAACACTACTGCGTAAGCAGCGGTAAACAGCACAGTGTAAGTTGCAGTCAACACTACGGCGTAAGCAACAGCCAACATCACGAGACTTATAACTCATAACTACCGCTCTAGTTTTTTCTTTTTGGTGATTATCGAGCTTCTGACAAGTTTTAACACTTCAGTAGTGTCATCAAAAAGGGATTGGAATTGGGATTCGGAGATAAAGTCGGTAGCAAACAGAAGTTCAAGCCAATACATTGTTTCGACGGTTTCTTTTTGTGCAATGGAAAGTTTGTGGATAAAATCTTTATCGCTTTCTGCATTACTGGCTTCCCGTACTAAAGCACCCGGATTGGTACCCGACCGAAGAATTTGATTGCTGATAACGTATTCTCTTTTTTCTTCAATAAGATACTTATTGAGACGAACAATACGAACGGCCAATTGGAAGGATTTATCCCACAAAGGCCCCTTTGAAGGCGGTAGAAAATGGTTTTTACCCATGAAAAACGGAATTTACGGTAAAAAATAGACTACAAAAATATAGTAAACCATCCATTTATTCCAAATAAAAATGAATAAGAGTCAACATCACATTGTAATCAACGGTCAACATCACATTGTAATCAAAGGTCAACACAACGGTCTAAGGAACGGTCAACACAACGAGACTCATAGTTTATAACTTATAACTACAAACATGAATTTATTAAAATTCATTACGGCTGGTTCGGTCGACGACGGTAAAAGCACCCTGATCGGGCGGTTATTGTTCGATTCGAAAGCTGTTTCGCACGATATTCTCCATACCCTGGAGCGACAGAGTAAAAACAAACCGGATGGCGAACTGGATTTGTCTTTGTTGACGGATGGGTTGCGCGCCGAACGGGAACAGGGAATTACCATTGACGTTGCCTACAAGTATTTCAATACACCCCGCAGGAAGTTCATCATTGCCGATGCGCCTGGACATGTACACTATACCCGTAATATGGTAACCTGTGCCTCCAATGCTGATCTGGCGATTGTCCTGATCGACGCCCGGCAAGGCGTGGTGGAACAGACACACCGCCACAGTATGGTGGCCGCATTAATGGGTATTCCCCATATCGTGGCAGCGGTGAATAAAATGGACCTGGTGGAATACGATGAACAGACCTTTTACCGCATTGCTGCTGATTACCAGAAATTGAGTAAAAAACTGGGCCTGAGCGATGCTACGTTTATCCCTATCAGTGCATTAGCGGGCGATAATGTGGTGGATACTTCGTCAAAAATGCCGTGGTACGCCGGCCGGACCCTGCTCGATCACCTCGAAAAAGTTGAATTAGGGGAAGATTTGTCTGCAGGAACCCGTTTTCAGGTGCAGTATGTTATTCGGCCCCAGACTGAAGAATGGCACGATTACCGAGGGTATGCCGGTGCAATACGCAGTGGTACTTTCCGAAAAGGCGACCGCGTGAAAGTCCTGCCCGCGGGTATAGAAACTACCCTCAAAGCCATCGAAGTCAACCAAAAGGAAGTGGAAATGGCCATTGCTCCACAACCGGTTGTCTTGCACCTCGAAGATGACATTGATATCTCCAGAGGCGATACCATTGTTCCCGCAGAAGTATCCCAACCAGCCGTCGGACAAGATCTGGAACTCGATATCTGCTGGATGAGTGAACGGCCGGTTTTTGTGGGCGACCGACTACTGTTGCGCCACAATGCAGCAACAGTTAAAGCGATCATTAAGGAAATTTATTACAAAGTTGACGTGTATTCCTTCGATCACCAACCCACCGAACAACTCCAACTCAATGATATCGCACACATCAGATTGCGCACCTCCAAACCGCTGGTTTACGATACTTACCTGCAAAACCGCAATACCGGAGGGGTCATCCTGATCAATGAAAATACATTCGACACCGTTGGGGCCGGCATGCTCCGGCCACTGCCAGTGGAAGCGGCTTTGCAGCAGGATTTTGCGATATGACTTTTTTGGTTCTAAGTCCCAGGTCTGTTAGTCCCAAGTCCGAAGATTGTACCGGGAACATTCCATTTTTTGCTTCAGGATGATATACATGTGGTACGCTCTACGGACCTGGCACTAACCGACCCGGGACTTGGGAATAAACTTAAAATGACATGACACAAACAACATCCCTTCAACCCCGGCTAACCGTAGTCGGGGCTGGAATCGGCGACCCCGAACTCCTGACGATCAAGACTGTAAAAGCGCTTCAACAGGCCGATGTGGTACTGTACGATGCGTTAATCAAGGAGGCATTGTTCGAAGACATGCGGCCCAAGGCTGTGCGGGTGTATGTCGGTAAGCGCCGCCATCACAAGACTTTTTCGCAGGACGCCATCAACCAGCTGGTTGTGGGTTATGCCCGCGACGATGGCCATGTCGTGCGGCTCAAAGGAGGCGATACGGTAAACGTATTTACCGAAGAAAATGAATACTTCAAACTTCCTGCCGACGATAGTGCCGTTATCATCATGGTCGGCACAGATACAGGAGTGGCGCCTTTCCGGGCATTTGTCGAGGAACGTACAGAACGGGGCGCTTCGGGACGCAACTGGTTTTTTTCGGAAATTCACATTTTGAAACCGACTTTTTGTACCAGACGGAATGGCTCAATCACCTCAAACGCGGCACACTCGATCGGCTTGATGTGGCTTTTTCCCGCGACCAGCAGGATAAAATTTATGTGCAGCACCGACTAGTGGTCTGTCAAGTCTTAGTTGAGGGGTTGGGGCAGATCATTTCTTTGACTGATGAGGCTTGAGGAGGGTGAAATACGGGATATTTTAACCGACGAGCAACGAAATCAGGCAGAAAAAGGAGCGGTCTAACCCATCAATTAAGACTTGACAGACCACTAGCCGAACGCAGTAAACTCCTTTTCGAACGCCTTGAAAATGGCGCGTATTTCTTTGTATGTGGAGACAAAACCAGCATGGCTAATGATGTTACAATTAATGGCAACTGAAAGTGGTAAAGATGAAACATTTGCACAAGCGTATTTGGAAAATTTAAAAAAGAAAAAGCGATATTTGGAAGATATGTATGAGGGTGTCAGTTGATCAATTATTAGTTGCCAGTCCTAGATTGGCAACTAATAACTGATCAACTGAACACTGCTGAACCGATAACTACTGAACTAATCACTAACGATGTTGCGATTTACTTTTGCTATTTTCTTATTGCTACTGGTAGTCCAAATTACTGCCCAGGAAGTTACCCACCAGCAATCTTACTGGACGCGGGTATATTTTCAAGGGAAGATAAATGAAAAATGGACCTGGAACCTGGAAACGGATGAACGGAGACTGATCAGACCCGACCGGCAATTGCAGTTTATCGCCCGTGCTAATATTCAAATAAAATTTAATACATTATTGGCAATCGCAGGCGGGACGACATATTCATTGGTCAATGACATACCGGAATGGCGGTTATTTCAGGAGTTTTACTGGGCTGTTCCGCTGACAAAAAAATTAAAAATAACCAATAGATTCCGTACCGAGCAACGCTCTTTTCACGTGACAGCAAGTAATTGGCAACTGCGGCTCCGGTGGCGCTACAGGCTGCAATTAGCCTGTACTGTTAACCCGAAGATCATACTCAAATGTAGTGATGAATATATGTGGCAGGATGACAATTTTGACCAAAACAGAATTTATACTGCTATTGAATACCGGTTTTTCAACCGTTTTTCTTGTGAAATGGGATACCTGAAACTTTACCAGAGGAGAAAAGACAACCTTTTTTTTAACAGGGATATTTTGCGGACAACTTTTTGTTTTTATGTCTAAACCATACGAAACGGTGATATCTCACCCCTCTTTTAGGGAGGCCCTCGCATTCTGGTTCCGGTTGGGGCTAATCAGTTTTGGCGGTCCGGCTGGCCAAATTGCCATTATGCACACATTTTTGGTGGAACAAAAGCGGTGGATCAGCGAGTCCAGGTTTTTACACGCCCTGAATTATTGTATGCTGCTACCCGGCCCGGAAGCGCAGCAACTGGCAATATATACCGGCTGGCTCTTACATGGGATTCGTGGCGGATTGGCGGCTGGTTTGCTTTTTATTTTGCCCTCGGCAGCCTTGCTGTGGGGATTGAGTATGGGATATGTTTTGTACGGAGAAGCGCCCGCTATACAGTCTGTTCTTGATTTCCTCAAACCCGCTGTAGTTGCCATTATTGCCGGGGCTATCTTAAAAATTGGCAAAAAATCGTTGCTGACACCGGTACATTATAGTGTTGCCTCAACGGCTTTTGTGGCTATTTTTCTGCTGAAAGTGCCTTATTTGCTGATCATTATTGGGGCAATTCTGCTCGGAGCGGGCCGTTCTTTTTTCCTACGGAATGGAGCAACCGCAGGGCAGAACCAAGTAACGACAGACCCTGGAGACGAGCATTTGTACGTAATAAATCAGCACTCCATTTCAGAAAATAACCGATTTTCGCTGGGCCGACTAGTCAGGATTATGGCTATTGCTGCATTAATATGGTTCGTGCCAATACTCAGTTTAGCTTTTTGTTCGGCCGATTTTATCTTTTGGAAACAACTGTCGCTCTTTTTTACAAAAGCTGCTTTTGTCACTTTTGGGGGCGCGTATGCCGTTTTGCCTTATGTCGCCCAAGTGAGTGTGGAAAAATATAACTGGCTCACCCACCTGCAAATGCTCGACGGACTGGCGCTTGGGGAAACCACGCCCGGGCCGTTGATTATGGTGCTGGCATTCGTTGGGTTTATGGCAGGTTTCACAGCATCAGGCGGTTCATTGATTACCGCTTCGATTGCGTTGGCAATAACTGTTTTTTATACATTTTTACCTTCCTTTTTCTTCATATTCGCCGGTGCACCGGTGATTGAACGCACACAGACAAATACCCAGACAAAGACAGTTCTCCAATTTATTTCCGCTGCCGTCACAGGGGTTATACTGAGTTTATGTATCGTATCAGCCAAAGCTGTTTGGGTAACACCTGACCTCCAGGTCCAATGGTGGGCATTGCTTTGGACCATTGTTTCATTTGGCGTTTTACAATTTACAAAGGTCAATTTGCTCTTCTGGATCGGCATCAGCATCGCAACTGGTTTTGTTAAATTTATAATATCTTGATTATGATCACCAATAAAAAAACTTCACGTTCCGAAGTCGAAGAGATCAAAGACAACAGCAACTTTCTGCACGGTACACTCGTGCAAAGTTTGGACAATAAGGCTGTTGCTGTGGGAGGCGGATTGCTGATGCACCAGATTACCCGTTAAAACCTGCCCTTCGGAGCCTTGCGTTGATTCACGATGGCGACTTCAGGCTCACCGGAAACCAGAATTTGGTCATCGGAAATATTTTCAAAGAAAAACGGCCGGTGGTGAAGGCGATTCTCGAAAAATACGGCGTTCTTGCAGCTACATTTCAGCAAACCGCCTTGCGGCAGCATTCAATTGCTTGTGTGGCATTTGACACCTGCACGCTGGCTTTTGCTGAAGCAGAACGGTATTTACCTTCACTAATTGACAAAATTGGCTTAATAATCCGTGCTAATGGTCTCGATAAAAATGCCATTAACATCCGGATGACAGGTTGCCCAAACGGTTGTAACCGACCTTATCCTGGAGAAACTGCCTTTATTGGCCGTTCTCCCGGTCGTTACAACCTTTATCCTGGAGCGGCACACAACGGAGAACGCCTGAACAAACTTTATCGCAAAATGCTCGACGAAACTGGCATTCTCAGCGAACTGGAGCCCATTATCGCCGCATATGCGCGCCAAAAAGACTGGAGCGAGACATTTGGCGATTTTGTCATCCGGGCAGGGTATGTGAAGGAAACGACGTACGGAACGAATTTTCATGCCTGATCCCCCTTATCCCCTCCATCCTCACTCCTAAAAAATGTCCGTATTTCTCGATCTTTTTTCCTTTGAAGAAACCGAACGTAACGACCACCACGATACGGACTCGGCCAATCGGTTGTTTCCTGTTTTTTTGAAATTGGAGCAAATGAATGTCCTGCTGGTAGGTGGCGGAAATGTTGGTTTTGAAAAACTACATGCGCTGTTAAAAAACAGCCCAAAGACTGCTATTACAGTTGTAGGACGTGAAATTCGTCCTGATTTGCGTGCATTTTCCGCAGATTATCCCCAAGTGGTACTGCTCGAAAAATCTTATGAACCTGCCGATCTGGATGGCAAACACATTGTCATTGCTGCTACCGACGATCGGGGCTTGCACATTGATATCCGGCGGGAAGCACACGATCGGGGGCTATTGGTGAATGTGGCAGATACGCCGGAACTCTGCGATTTTTATCTTGGTTCCATCGTGCAAAAGGGGGATCTGAAAATTGCCATTTCCACCAATGGCAAATCCCCCACCATCGCCAAACGACTCCGGGAATTATTCACCGAAGTCCTGCCCGATGAACTTCACTCCGTATTGCAGCACATGCCGGCTATCCGAAAGCAGTTGGGGGTCGATTTTGCCGAAAAAGTAAGACTGCTCAATGCTATCACCGCCCCATTGGCGGCAGGTAGTGAAGCCATTACCGCTGTAATACCCCACCAGAATTTAGATCTGATCAAAGACCGCAAGTGGCGGCAAAGGGCTACCGCTGCGATGGTTGCCTTCTCGGTACTGCTGATCTGTAATGTTATTTCGTTTTATATTCCGTACCACGATTGGCCCAAAGCCATTGGCGATATTGATCCGATGTTCTGGACCTTTGTTGGCGTAGGTTTTATGGCCCAGATGGCCGATGGTATGCTGGGAATGGGGTACGGCGTAGTGACGCAAATTGCCCTGTTGGGCACCGGAGTGCCCCTGGCTGCGGTGAGCTCGAGCATTCATACGGCAGAAGTATTCACAGCGGGTGCTTCCGGGTATTCGCATTACCGTTTCGGCAATATTAACCGGCGTTTAGTCAAGGCGCTTTTGCTGCCAGGCGTGGCTGGTGCAATACTGGGTGCCGGATTACTCGCTTGGCTGGGCGAAGAATACGCGCAATACATCAAACCAATACTAGCGGTTTATACCTTTTTACTAGGTTTCCGGATTTTGACCCGGGCTTTTGTCAAAAAAGGGAAAAAGCGAAAAGCCAGGAATATTGGCTGGCTGGCAGCGGCAGGAGGGTTTCTCGATTCATTCGGCGGCGGGGGCTGGGGCCCATTGGTCACAAGCACATTGATTGCTAAAGGAAAAACGCCACAATACGTCATCGGCTCAGTGAGTCTTACCGAGTTTTTTGTAACCGTGGCCAGTGCGGTCACGTTTTTCTCCATGATCGGATTGTCACACTGGGTAGTCATTGCCGGACTGATTCTTGGAGGTGTCGCAGCAGCTCCATTGGCAGCGCGCCTTGCTGGTCGATTGCCGGTGCGGTTAATGTATGTACTAGTCGGAATTATTGTAATTTTTTGGAGTGGGCGGGTGCTGTGGAAAGTGTTGGGACAAGCAGGAGTATTATAGGTCTATTGCAAGTAAACCATCACAAAATCATCCATGATATACTTTTCACCCACTTCCAAATCCATCACCGATTCAATCTTAAATCCAACTTTAAAATAAAAATTCACACTCTTGAAATTCCGCCGGTTCACATTTAACCGGAGTTCCTTCAAATCGGGGTATTGGGCCATGATAGTGTTGAAGGCTACTGCGCCGACACCTTTTCCACGCCCCTCCAAGTAAAATTTATGCAGGTAATAAGAGCCTGTTTGCTCTTTGCGGGACATCGATAAATAACCACAGGGTGCCTCTTGCTCATCGGTTTTGATCAGCCAGTATTCCTGTCCGCCTTCGGCCATTTGTTCGCGCAGCGCGGGCGCACTGTACCAGGCGCCCAGCATATACCGTATCTGTTCGTCGGTGATAATCTCCGGGTAATGCGCCCACCAGACGCGTTGGGCCAAATCCTTGATAAACGGAATGTCTTCAAGAGTAGCACGCACAATACGAACAGCAGGAATTTTATTCATAAACCAAACCTATTTTTTCGCGCACCTGGTCCAGTGTGCGGGTCAACGATAAAGTAAAATCCAGCGGGACACGATCGCTTTCCGTTTTGCCATCCGCCAAACATTGCATCACATGCGCCGCTTCAAAATGATATCCCCAACCCGCTATTGGAAAATCAAAATAAACGGGATCGGCTTTTGACGGATATTGCAACAAAGAAATGCGCTGTGTATGGTGCCAGGGCGAATAAAGGCGAATAACCCCTTTGTCGCCATAAAACGAGGCCTCCACTTCCGTATGTGCAGCAATGGACGTATGGCACAACGCCATTTTACCTCCGGGATACTGAAAAGAAAAGCCACAGGTTTCATCCACGCCATCGCGGGTGAAAGTCGCCATTGCCTGAATATCCGCTTTTTCAACAGGTCCAAACAGCACTTGCGCCAGTAAAGCCGGATAAATACCTACATCCAGCAACGCCCCACCACCTAATTGGCGGTTAAATATCCGGGATTCGGGTTTGTATGCCGCATGATACCCAAAATCGGCTTTCATGGAGTGCAATTCCCCTATTTTCCCCTCGGCCAACATCGCCAGTGCCGCTTCCAGCCCAGGAATAAACAAGGACCATAAGGCTTCCATTAGAAAAATACCTTTTTCGCGGGCCAGAGACACCATCGCTGTGGTTTGTTCCAGTTTCATGGAAAATGGCTTCTCACACAACACTGCAATACCGTGATGAAGGCACATCATGGTATTCTCATAATGCAACACGTGCGGCGTGGCAATATAAATTACATCCAGATCGGGACAATTGACGATTTCCTCATAACTGCCGAACGCATGTGCGCAGCCGTGTTCATTGGCAAATGCCTGCGCGCGTTCAGAAGAGGTGGACGCTACGGCATGAAGCCGGGCATTAGGAAGAAGGCGCAGATCACCTGCAAATTTCCGGGCGATTTTTCCCAGCCCAATAATCCCCCAATGGTATGTTTTTGCTGTAATTTTATCCATTCTTAAATAAGCGAACGCAAAGATGTTATTTTTTTGAAGTGCATTCCAAATCATTTTTAGTAACATTTATACAAAATGACAACTGTATCTATTCTTGAGCAATTAGCGGCCATGGGTTCTGAACAAACCAGAAAAACGTTTAAAAACCACGGTGCACCAGATAACATGTTTGGCGTAAAGGTCGGCGACTTAAAAACAATCGTCAAAAAGGTCAAAAAGAACCATGAACTCTCTCTGGAACTCTACGCCACTGGCAATTCCGATGCGCAATACCTCGCAGGCCTGATTGCCGATGAAAAACGAATCACCACAGCCGACCTTCAGCGTTGGGCGGAAGGGGCTACCTGGTATATGCTCAGTGAATATACAGTGCCATGGGTAGCTGCTGAATCACCACACGGCTGGCAATTGGCATTACAATGGATCGAATCGGATCAGGAAAAAATAGCCGAATGCGGCTGGGCAACGCTCAACAACTGGGTATCACTTCGTTCCGATGAAACCCTCGATATTCCAGCACTTAGCCAACTTTTGGACCGGGTGAGCGACAATATCCATCCTGCACAAAACCGGGTACGTTATGTCATGAATGGTTTTGTGATCGCCACCGGCTGTTATGTGGCACCCTTGCTTGAAAAAGCAAAAGCAGTAGCACAACAAATAGGAAAAGTGTCGGTCAATGTTGGGAATACCGCCTGTAAAGTGCCTTTTGCACCTGATTATATCCAAAAAGTGGAGGAAATGGGAAGAGTGGGCGTGAAACGAAAAAATGCACGTTGTTAGTTAGTTATGAGTTATAACTTAACGTGAGCTCGGAGATAACTACCCTCTTCTATCGTTTTTTTGCACGGAGAACCACGGAGAAAAAAAGCACGGAGAGCCACGGAGTTGTTGAGAAAGGGCCTTTACATGGTGGAAAGCGTAAGTCATCAGCAATTGTCGTGGCCATCAAAATTCACTCTACGCCTCCGTGTCTCTCCGTGCTCTTTTCTCCGTGGTTCTCCGTGTAAAAAATGCTCTTGAAGGGGAATAAAATTTACATTGTATCAATCCAAATTGAGATCACCCTTAAATATAAGGAAAATCAATTGACTATGAAATTTTATTACTTGAAAAAACGGCAGTTGTTTGTTCTGAAAGAAAAAGTAATTGACCTAAATATTATCATATTTCTATTTCTGCCAATTTTGCTTTCTTGCCAAACGAATGCTCCTTTATCCCAATTGGGGCCTCAATTATTTATAGTCACCGCGAAGTGGTTTTGTAAAATGATCGGTTTTCATCAGTTCCGTTGACAAGGCGTAAAACGCAGGCGATGCAGCGCATCGGCGAGGCTTTACAACGCAGTCAGCGGGGCGGAGGGAAACCGAGCAATTACAAAACCACTTCGCGGTGGCTATATTAATGATTCACTATTAAATGATACGCTTTCGCGTCAGGTAAAGATCGTTCAAATTTTGGGTCCCGTAAATGAAATAATAAGTATTTTGGAAGGTAATGGATTTCGGAAGATACCCATCAAAATTATTGGACCAGTAATGGATGATCCATCGGGCGAAAATTTAATGTTAAATAGCACCCGTGATTTTATCGTAGACTCTGCTTCATTGCTGATATTAATAAATGGCGAAAAAGTAAATCTGGCAGAAAGTTACCGTAATATCCTGCTTGAATGGACTCAATTATCATTTAAATGCTACATTACAAAAAATGAAAACATCTTATATGGTAACTGCTTTGATACTATAGATAAGAGATTTGACGATCAATCACATCCTGATGTTGCTGCTATTTGGTTTCATATTTTTGATGGGGATGAAACCGACTATCTTTATATTAAGTGGACAGAATATGGAAAACCCAAAAGCGATTTTTTGGGTTTGGAGTTTACTTTTCATCAAGAATAAAATCCCAAAACTCGCAACCTATGCCATTTCACGAGGATTTTATTCACTCATATTGCTCAAAAATAACGCCTTTTCATCCACTCTACGGTCAACGCAACAAAACTAATCACTCACCACTAATCACTCACCACTCATCACTACATTATTGTGATGGAAGTGATGGCCCGCAATGATATAAAACCAGGCCCGCGCGGTCACTTCAAAGTTACTCGCTTTGACTGTCTGGTTTGACTGGGCTTCGGTGCAGTGTTGGAGCAGCAGCAAGGTATGATCGCGCACTAATTTCCATTCCTTCATCAAATCCTTTGTAGTGCGATTGGATACATCGGCGTATTCCATCCAGAAATCCTGGTTAAATCCGGGCAGGGGAGCCCGGTCGCCGCGCATGGCCCAAAGAATACGAAAAGCGAATACCCTTTCGGTGTCGATGAGATGGATCAGTAATTGTTTGTAGGTCCACTTGCCGGGTGCATAAGCGGTATTGCCCTGCACTTCGGATAGATTGCCGAAAAGTTCCACCGAAGTCTTCCAGGTGCTGCGCAACAACGACTGTGCACCGATCCGGGGAGGCAGTATGTTAATATAGGCGGCATGCGGAGGAGCATACTCGTTTTTTTTCGGACGTTTCATACTCTATTTAATACGGGCCAGTTTGGTCATGAACCAAACTTCAAAAACGGTAAAAACCACATAAATAAAAAGAAATATCCCAACAAACCACTGGTTATCAGGCTTTACCGTATTTTGATAGATAAATAATACGGCAATGGCCAGCACCATTTTACCAAAAACCGAACCTGATATTAATCCATTAAAAGCGACCTTACTGGTACTTTTGGCAGTACTCAGACCTGCAAAATACAAGCCCAAACTGAGTAAAACGAAAACAATGATACAGGCCACCGACAGGCTCCAGTGCTGGCGCATGGGTTCCAGTAAAAAATGAAGCGCGGCCAATACTGCTGAACAACCAACAGTAACCAGCACTAAATACTTATAAAATAAAGAGTTGGGCATACTAATTAATCACGCAACAACTGCCTGTACAGGGCATATAAGGACCCCAACATAAAAAAAAGAGTAAGGAATACTGCAAATAACGGGCGTTCCATCTGAAGCTTAGCATCAAGCCAGCGACCAATAAAAGCACCTGCCAGACAAGCACCCAAAAGTTGAAAAGCCATCCCACCATATTTGGCGGTGGCTTTAATTGCCTGTCGCTGCTTTTCCTGTGGCGATTTTTGAACTGTCATTAGCTTTGGTATCTGCATTTTTGGATGCGCCATTGGTGCTGCCCGTGCCGTTATCCATTTTGCAGGCAACATTAAACTTCGCACCGCTTTGAACGACCAATTTTCCGGTTGAAATATCGCCGTCGATATCAGCGGTATCGCGAACATTTAATAAATCTTTAACCGTCAAAATACCTTTAAATTTGCCTTCAATGACGGCATTTTGGCAATTAATTTCGCCTTCTATATGGCCGGTTGGTCCGAGAATAACTTTTGATTTACAAATCAGTTTCCCTTTTATGGTGCCATCCACCCGAATATCACTGTCACAGCGCAATGTGCCTTCAACAGTTGTTCCTTTCACTAAGGTGTTTATTCCCCCAGTGGCCGATGATGAAGATGACGAAGTATTCTTCGAGGAGTCTTCGGTATTTTTGCTGCTTCCGAACATAAACTAGAATTTGTTGCTTCCATGCCCACCCAGATGGTGAAAACACACAGAAATAAATGAGTTTGTTAAACAGGTAAGCGGATTAAAAGATTGGTTGAGAAACGAAAAAAAAGCAAAAAAATTGCTTGCTTACCCGTTCGTTAGCCAATTCAGGGCAGATTGAAACTGCGCTTTTGCAGCATTCACTTGTTTTAGGAGAGACAAAAATGAAAAAGATTTCCGTCGCATACAAGCGAACGGAAATCTTTTTTCAAATCGATTTACTGTTAGTTATTTTCCTCAAAATTATGCGTTGAAAAACAAGCATTTGTGGTAGTTACCAACAACACCGAGTAGTAACTTTTTATTAGAAATTCGGGCAGTAAACACCGCGGCGTTCTGGTCCGCAGATTTTATACAGCAACGAGAATTCAAACGCGCCATTGCCATTAGTGGCCGTGCGGAGGCTTGAAGTGTTGATGTCATAACTGAAGCCCAAAGTGAACTGTTCGTAGTCAAAACGGGTGCTCAGGATCAAGGCATCCATCAGTTTACCTTGGTTGAGTTTATTGGAAACCCGCGCCCATGCACCAATCTGGAAAGCCTGGTGGTAGCGGCGGCTGTTGCCTAAGAGGAACTTGAAAGAGTTACCTACGTTCACCTGGAACGAAGGGCCCTGGAAGAAACTCACGACACCGGGAACAATACTTACCCGTTGTGCCACTTCAAACTCGCCACCGAAGTGAGCGGTTAATTTGCCATACAACGGAATATTCTGGTTCTGGAAGGACACATTAGCACGATTCAGGTGGCTGAATGCAGCACCAAAATACAAGTTATTGTTTTCATCGAATACACTAAACCACAACAAACCTGCGGACATGTCTACGAAGTAGAAACTTGGATCTTCCACAACTCCCGGAGGAAGTTCAGCATCGAAAACACCACCGTTATTCTGCGATGGCCACTGGAGTTGCTGGCTGTTAATGCTGCGATTGCTCACCCCCAAATCGGCACCCACTACAAGGTAGTGCGCTTTATGGCGGTAACCACCCATTTTTTTGGCATACGAACCAGAAAGACGGGCTTGAATAGTCGCAAACTCAGAAGCTCCTGCTTTGTCGCCCCACAACGTTCCACCGAGACCAAAATAGTCGTAACGGCCTACCGGAAGTTTTTGATCGTAAGAAGCAGAGTATGTGTTGTATGCTCTTTCTTTAAGGATTGATGCCCACTGATTGCGATAATTGGCCGTGAGGCGGTGATTACAGTTCATCACACCGGTCATTGCCGGATTGAGGTTGAGCGGGCTCATGTAGAACTGCGAAAAGTGAATGTCCTGCGCCTGAACAGCGAGTGCCGAAACGGCTGCGAAAACAAACACCAATACGAGGCGTAACGTAGCTTTTTTATTCATAAATCGGGCGAACGGTAATAATTTGAGCAGTAGCTTTGGATAAAAAATAAAGATATGTAAACTTACCTTTGAATTGGCAAAAGTAAGTTGTAATTTTTTCACAAAGAAATTTTAGGGGGTATTTTAACAGAGTCTTACCGTTTTTAAGCAAAGATATCTTGAAACGGACCTTTAACAATGCTTATTTCAAACATTTCCCCTTTTAACAAATGGTTGCAGGGTTAGTAGTTTCTGGTTTCTGGTTGTCCTGCGTTACATTGCATAACCAGTAACCCAGAAACCACTAACAAAGAAACATTAATTTACATTTACGCTGCCTGTCCCAGAAAATCATCCAACGTTTTGGCTAATTCAGGCATTTCCTTTCGGAACTGGTCGGCAAACAGGTAATAATGGCAAACCGCCACAGGAAGCGGATCGATACCTGCCAAACCGATGGCTGATTCAATCGTTTGCCGGTTCCAGCCGCTTATTCTCTCAAAGGAATCCCAGGCACTTTCATCTAACGCCACATCCGGACTGCCGTATTTGGCAAAAGCCGCCTTCACATATTCATGCAGTACCACGTTGAACATTTGTGCCGGACGAATAAATGCATCCAAAGCCGCTTTGGCACTGAACAGCAGACAGGATTCGGGCTCGAAAGTCTCTGCATTGTGGTAATAAGGATGCTCAGGAGTCAAAAACGGCCCGGGAGAAACCACCACATTTTCTAATTTTTCAAAGATAAACGCCGCTTTATGCCAGGTGGCAATCACCGATTGGGTAGCGATAGCCGACATAATATCAGGTGGCAATACCGTATCATCGGGCATTCCTTTGGTCGTGAAATCAGTGGACATGCGGGTCAGCGCCAGCCGGTTACAAAACCTTTGCCGGTCGGAAGCATCTAATTTTTGATAAAAAGGCACATACCGCACCAGGGCATCCATGACACCCGCTTCCAATGCCGGCGGGCGTTTGGAATACCACCACCAGTTGATTTGTGGCGAAAACACCCAAATCATAGCGGCAATGACCAGGAAAGGGGCCATCCACAGGCCATATTCCCCATCATGCTCCCAGGCGTGATACAAAAAACTTAATGCCCCGATAATAAAGGGAATTGATACGTAATAAGCAAAAACAACGCGCATAATGGAGCAAATGTACGGGACTTACTGCTGCTGCGAACTACAAAATAATCATTTTCCCCGACGCGCGATTTTTTTCTGCATCCAGTATACTCCAGAAATATAGCCCCTTTGGCAAGGTTACGACAGCAATCCCTTCCACGCCGGAAAAGGCAGGTAATTCATGTCGCAATATCTCTTTCCCGGTTGCATCTTTCAATAAAAAATGGCCCACTGTTTTCAAAATGGAATGCACACATTCCATAATCAAATTCATTTACCGACCCTGTTACATTATTCTGTTGAAGTATATTATTGCCACCCGGGGATTCCCAATTGTGAAAATAGAATCCCCAACGGTTGCCGTATACATCAGTATTTGCGGATGCTGCGTTAAAAGGTGTAATGTGGTTATATTGAAATCTGTAATTTGATGCCGGACCAATCGTTAAATCAAAAACGGGCGAACGGACATTATTATCAGGATCACCTCCTCCCTGCCAAATCTGAACAATATTGCTCAAAAAATCGAAATAACCCGATGTGCCTGGGAATCCTTTGATTTTGGCTGCTATTCTGCTTTTATTTGTCTCATAAGCCTCAATTTGAAATATATTCCCACTGATTGTGTTCTGTGCCTCATTACCGCCGCTTGACCGTTCTATATTAATTCCAATTTTAGAAGATGTAAAAGGATTCTCTTCAGTAATTACAAAAAAATTATCCCTAATATCAATTTCCTAACTTAAGACATTAGTTGTAGTCCAAATATTATCAATCGTACATGCTTTAAAATCAGAATTGCGAACAGTTAGTACGGTCTCTAACGCAAGTATATCATAGGTATTTCTCAAAAACTGGAGTTGATAAGAAGGCATACCTCTTACATCTGTTTTCCCTGAGCAACTATTTATGCCCGTAAAATTACACTCAAAAGCAGATATAGATGGTTCGATCATTATATCTGTACTGTTTCTGTTAAAGTAATTGGTCAATAAAGTTATTTTGGCTTTGTTTGATCTTATGTCAATACCTAATAAAGCATCCTAGACATGATTGTTTTCGAAGTAGAGGATGGCGGTAGCATTGATCTCGATTCCCTGCCACCCATTACATCCAAAATATTTGGAAGCAGTACTGTTCAATGTTCCAGCTGCTACAAGGTTAATTTTGCCATTTGCTCCAAATTTTATTTTACAATTGGTAAGACTAAACGGAGTATTGACAGTAAATACTGCATCAATTAAAATATCGGCATTGGTAATCTCGGAGAAAATTAATGTGCTGGTTGATGTTGGAGTTGAGAAGGTGTACTGCGGAGAGAAATGCTCAAATTGGGAACAAAGTGTAGGTTGGACAATAGAATTACAGGATTCTTGTGCTGTTATTATTAAGTTTGGATTAAAAAACAGAAAGGTGGCAAATACAAAGGCTTTTAGAATAAATTTGCGGTTTGCAGTTTGCATAGAAAATAATTGTTTGGTTAATAACCTTACAAATTTAGAGAAGCCTTAGCGGATTTGCAATAAAATATTGTTATTTTTTTAATTTTAACACTTTGGAGGCTATATTTAAAATCCGTCCCCTGAAACAATACTTGAATACACCTAATTATATCTCTTTTGATAACGCATTGTTAGTTGCCACAAAAATTGATACCCAGAATTAATGGATATTTAACTCCTCAAGGCACCATTTCCAGGTTTCCTAAAACCCCAGGCAGCAAACCCACCCGCTCAAACGTTTCCTTTTCTTGTCATTTTTTCATACGGGCTTGCTGCGGAAGATCAATTTCTGGCCGAACGTGCTTCCTTCGCAACAAGTCACTTATCTTTGCGCCGATTTTTGGGAGAGAGGCTTAAAAAAGGCCTCATTTGTTAACTTATGAACAACCAACGCGATAATTTACTCGGGGTGCTGCAGACCATTTGGTTGTGGCGGAAAGCGATACGGAATGTCTGCATAGCCACTTTTGTGGGTACTATTGCGATCGCTCTTTTTTTACCCAACTATTTTCAGTCCACCACTATTTTTTACCCGGCAAGTCCTGAATTGTCCAATCCCGAACTGCTGTTTGGGCAAACCGGACAGGTAACAGAATACTATGGAACAGACAAGGATCTCGACCGTTTAGCGGAAATAGCCAACAGCAATGAGTTAGTAGACTACATGGTCGGCAAATTCGATCTGTATAAGCATTACGATATTGATTCCAATTCTAATGATGGTCCTTTTAAAGTGCGGAAGCAGTTCCGTAAATTATACCTAGCGCAGAAAAACAAAAATGACGCACTTGAAATCAGTGTGGAAGATACAGATCCCAAATTGGCCGCTGTAATGGCCAATGCTGCGCGGGACAGAACGGATCAGGATGCCAGTAAATTGACGACCAACAGCCAGGGACGCCTGATGGCAGCCCTCGAAGACAATATCAACCACAAACGGGCCGACCTCATTCATATGGGCGACACCCTGAGTACCCTGCAGTCGTATTACGGCATTTATGACCCCACTGCGCAAGGCGAGCAACTGGCGATCAGTATGGCCGAAGCAGAATCGGAATTGGTCAAACTCCGCGCCCGCTTGGAAGTACTCGAACCCAACCTGAATATCCCGCGGGACACCATCGCTTATATCAAAGCCAACCTACGTGCAGCGCAACAGCAAAGAGCCATGCTTACCCAGGGTTCTGGCTCTTCCGGCAAAGGCGAAGTCAATGAACTGACTGTCAAACGGTTTAATGAAGGATTGGCAACGGTACTGGTATTAAAAGACCTGCACTTTCAGGCGCGGAAACAACTGAGTTATGACCTGGAACGGTATAACCAGATCAAAGCCGTATTCAATACCAAAATCTCTGCCATTCACCTTATCGAAAAAGCAGAACCGGCCTTGCGCAAAAGCCGGCCGACCCGCACCCTTATCGTCATTGGTTCTACCATTGCAGCCTTTATGTTGATGGTAATGGCAGCTTTGATTGCCGACGCTTACCGCGATATGGACTGGAGTATTATCCGCAGAAAAGAAGCATAATGCAGCCCAAATCTTTGCTTGATCAATGGGGACTTCCCGCGCATCCGCAACGCGGATTGATGGCGGCGTTTGCCCTGCTGACCATGGCTGCGATTAGTGCTGCTACAGCCCTTGATACCTGGTGGATGGCCGGAATTCCCGTTGTTGGGCTAGTGGTATGGGTAGCTGTAGCCGATTTCAAAATTCTATACTTTCTGATGCTGGCCTGCATCCCGATTTCCACAGAAGTGGAATTGCCTGGCGGCCTGGCTACCGACCTTTTTTCAGAACCATTGATGTGGTTGCTGACCCTTGCCGGTGTATTGTGGCTATTGCGCAATGGCAGTACTTTAGACGGTCGCTTTTTGCGGCACCCCATCACCCTGATGCTCCTGGTGCACCTGACCTGGATGTTGGTAACGGCGGTTTTTTCTCAGAATTTCTTAGTTTCTTTTAAATTTCTCTTAGCCAAAGGCTGGTACATCGTTGTTTTTTACTTTTTGGCTGCAAGAGTGCTGCAAACGGAACGCGACCTAAAAAAAATGGTATGGTGGTTCTTTTTGCCGCTCGTTTTTACGGCAATTATCATATTGTACCGGCACTCCTTTAAGGGGTTTACATTTGAATCGGTCAATTCGGTTTTGTCGCCTTTTTACCGCAACCACGTGATGTATGCCTGTATTTTGGCGGTATTTGTTCCATTTTTGTGGTTCGCCAGTTTCTGGTACAAATTCTTATCAAAGCGTTGGTGGATCATTATCGCAGGTATTATTATTTTATTGATCGGTATCAATTTTGCTTATACCCGTGCTGCTTATGCTGCATTAGTGGCGGCCATAGTGGTGAATATTTTGGTGCGCCTGAAAGCTGTAAAATTTGGATTGCTGGTTGCGACGCTTTTATTGGGCGTGTTCATCGCATTTGTAACCTACCGCGACAACTGGCTGCTTTTCGCGCCTGATTACGAACGAACGATAACGCATGTCCGTTTTGAGAGCCTTTTAGAAGCCACCACACGCCTGGAAGATATTTCTGTGATGGAAAGGGTTTACAGATGGGTAGCGGCTTCCCAGATGATTGAAGAACGCCCGGTTTTGGGATTTGGACCGGGTAATTTTTACAATTATTATAAAGACTACACGGTAAGCAGTTTTAAGACTTATGTAAGTGCCAATCCAGAACGATCAGGTATGCACAATTACTATCTGATGACAGCGGTGGAACAAGGTCTTCCAGGTACGCTTATATTTATTGGTCTTTGCTTTTTCGCTATGATACAGGGGCAGCGCATCTATCACCAGATGACCGTGCGCTGGCGAAAACACATCCTGCTTTCAGCCTTGCTTAGTTTTGTGCTGATTGTGATCCTTATGCTGATGAATGATTTTGTAGAAACCGATAAAATTGGGTCACTATTTTTCATCAATCTTGCATTGATCGTGAATATGGACCTTGATAAAAGCAAAGCATAAGGGTTATTTCGACGAGTGTAATAACCCAAACTAATTTTTAACCAAATATTAATCCGAAATTCCCTGCACTCCATCCAACATAATCGTATATTTTTGCGTCTTAGGTTGATTATAAATACTTCTTATAATTCAAAACATCTCAACTTACACAACGATACCATGAGGAAGCTACACATAACAATATACCTTTTAATGTTGAGCTGGGTGGTGGCCTTTACCCAACCATCAAACGATGAGTGCAATACGCCTATCGTCCTGTCGGACGTAACGAACTTTTGTAGTTCCGTTGGTGCATTTTCCAATAACGGTGCCACGCCCTCCACTTATGGGCCCGCGGGTTGTTTTACCCCTGCTGCGCAAACCCAAAATGATGTTTGGTTTTCATTTGTTGCCGGAGCAACCGACGTCAGCATCACTGTTCGGGGAGCTACGTCTCCCAGCGCGGGCGGTACGCTGATCAATCCGCAAGTTGCCTTATATTACGGTGCCTGCGGCGGAACAATCAACGAACTGGAATGCCAGTCTGGTGCCAATGCCAATATTGCGGAGGCTTATCAGGGCGGTTTATTTGTTGGATCCACCTATTTGATTCGTATTCAGGGCGGTAATGGCAATAACGGCACATTTCAATTGTGCGTCAATAATTACAACCCACCGGTTGATCCTAAAAGTGATTGTCCGCAAGCAGCTATTCTTTGTGATAAATCCTCGTTTGGGGTACAAAGTGTCACTGGTGCCGGGGCCGATATCACAGAGTTGAGCGATGCCGATTGTTTTAATAATGGTATTCCCGGCAATTATGAATCCAATTCCACCTGGTTTGTATGGACCTGTTCCGTGTCGGGCCCCCTTACGTTTACCCTTACCCCCAATAATGGACCGGACGACCTGGACTTTGTGCTGTACCGTTTACCCAATGGAATAGGTAATTGCCAGGGGCGGATTGTGGAGCGTTGTATGGCATCGGGAGCATCAGATACCCGTGATTATTCAGCATGTGTAGGGCCTACTGGCTTAAGAGTCGGCGACCCTGATATTTCTGAAGATGCTGGTTGTGAAAACAATGGCGATAATGCATGGTTGGCGCCATTAGATATGGTGGCAGGAGTCACTTATGCACTTTGTGTGAATAATTTCAGTGCTGAGGGCAATGGATTTGATGTTGAATTCGGCGGCTCCGGTGAATTTCTTGGACCGGATGCCAAATTTAAAACTATCCCTGATGCCGTTTGTCTGGGCACTCAAATTACGGTAGAAGATCAATCTACTTTTTCTTTGGGTGCTATCACCGGCTGGGAATGGAGTTTTGGGGCCGATGTGCAACCACAGACGGCTGGCACCCAAGGTCCTCATAATGTAACGTTCACTACACCAGGCATTCACCCGGTAGTACTACGGATAAAAACTGATCTCGGTTGTAAAGTTACTGCTATCCAAAATGTAACTGTTTTCCCTGACGTGGAAGTCGACACCATTATTGCAGCGCCGGATTGTAATGGCGGCTCCAACGGTGTTATCACCATAGACAATATCCGTTCGGGCACGCCAGCCTACCAGTTCAGCTGGAATAACGGTCCCTTTACCTCCAATAACACACTCAGCGGTCTCGTCGTTGGCACTTATTCGTTAGCCATCGTGGATGCCAATGACTGCAGAACTGATCTGGAGATTGATGTTCGGGAACTGGAATTGGCGGTAGCACCTGATATTACCCCGCCATTGTGTACAGGCGATACTAACGGGTCTATTACCCTGAATGTGACCAATGGCACCGGCCCTTACCAATTCGACTGGGGTAACGGATTTATTCCCAGTAATACGCAGGGCGGCTATACTGCCGGTGTTTATAATATTTTAGGGCTCGACGCTGAATTGTGTAAAGGCAACTTCACAGTGACTATTACTGACCATCCTCCTGTAGCATTGGAAATGGATACCGTTGATATTACTTGTTATCAAATCAATGACGGCGTTGGCATTGCTATACCTTCTGGCGGAGTGGGCAATTTTACCTTCCAATGGTCTGATAATCAGATTGGAAAGGAAGCCGAAAACCTCCCTCCCGGGAATTACGCCGTCACTGTCAGCGATGGCAATGGCTGTTCCATTACCGGAGCTGTATCTATTAAGGAACCCCCGGAGCTGAATATTGATCTGATCCGTACCCTCGATTTGTTGTGCAATGGCTTGCCTACCGGAGAAATTGAAGTGATAGGATCAGGTGGCCGGCCAGCTTACGAATATAGTACCAATGGGCGGGGCTATTACCCCACTGGCCTGTTGGTCAATTTGTTTGCCGGAGATTATTGGGTGAAAGTACGGGATCAATCGGGGTGTATCGACTCTGTCAATGCGGTATTGAATCAACCACTTCCGGTGACGCTTTTAGCGCTGCCCATGGATACATTAGTCGATCTGGGTAATCTGGTGCAAACCTCCACCGTAACCGGTCCGGCTGGTCGGCCCATGACTTTTGCATGGACACCTGCTGATGGTTTAAGTTGTACTGCTTGTCCGGAACCGCTGATCAGCACATTCGGCGACCAATTATATACGGTCAAAATAACCGACGAGGACGGCTGTGTGGATTCAACCCAAGTAAGAATTCGGGTTAACAGACTGCGTCCTGTTTATTTTCCCAACATTTTTGATCCAGAGAAAGGCACCCTTCCCAATAATTTTTTTACCGGGTTTTCGGGTCCGGCAGGAGCGGGCATTAATTTACTCAGGGTTTATGACCGATGGGGGGACCTTGTATTTGAAGGGAAAAATATCCCGCTGAATGACCCCGTTAGGGGCTGGGATGGGATGGTAAGGAACAAACCTGCAACTCCTGGTGTTTACACCTGGTATGCCCTGATTGATTTTGTCGACGGCGTGGAACTGCAATATGATGGCAACGTAACCCTTGTAAGATAATTAAAATTTTAAAGATAAAACAATGCAAAAACCAGGGATTCCGGAAGGAACGAGAGATTTTGGTCCGGAAGAAGTGCGCAAACGCACCTATATTTTTGATACAATACGGTCAGTATTTGTAAAATTCGGTTTTCAGCCACTGGAAACACCAGCCATGGAAAACATGTCGACGCTTACCGGAAAATACGGAGAAGAGGGCGACAAGTTACTGTTTAAAATACTCAACAATGGTGATTTTCTCAAAGACGTTGATACGGCACTTCTGACGAATAAAGAATCGGCCAAAATAGTATCTTCCATCGCTAAAAGAGGGCTTCGCTATGATTTGACAGTACCTTTTGCCCGCTATGTGGTAATGAATCGCGGTCAGCTGACCTTCCCGTTCAAACGGTATCAAATTCAGCCGGTTTGGCGTGCCGACCGCCCTCAACGGGGCCGTTACCGGGAATTTTTTCAATGCGATGCCGATGTAATAGGCTCAGAAAGCCTGTTGTTCGAAGCAGAATTAGTACAGATTTATGATGAGGCTTTTACTAAACTGCAAGTGCCTGTTGCGATAAAAATCAATAACCGGAAAGTCCTGTTCGGGATGGCCGAAGCGGCAGGAATTACCGATCGCTTTATGGATATGACTGTGGCTATTGACAAGTTAGATAAAATCGGGATTGATGGCGTGCGGAAAGAATTATCGGAGCGCGACATCAGTGATGACGCAATTCAAAAAATTGAAAAAACGCTGCAAGCCTCTTCTATCGCCGCATTGCGCCCGCTTTTTACCAACAGCGAAACGGGCCTGAAAGGATTGGACGAACTGGAACAAGTCTACCGCTTCCTCAGTGGTTCGCCACTGCAAAATGAACTGAAATTTGACGTTACCCTCGCCCGTGGACTGAGTTATTATACTGGTTGTATTTTTGAGGTAGCCGCAAAAGGAGTCAAAATGGGTAGTATCGGTGGCGGCGGACGGTATGCTGATCTAACTGGCGTGTTTGGCGTTCCCGGACTTTCGGGGGTGGGCGTCTCTTTTGGTGCCGACCGGACTTATGATGTCATGGAAGAACTCGGCGTTTTCCCCGAATCCCTGCAATCTTCGGTGGATGTCCTGATTATTGCTTTTGATGAAGCTACATTAGCGTATGCGTTTAATTGCGCAACCCAGCTGCGACGCGACGGCCTTGCAGTGGAGGTCTACCCAGAGCCTGGAAAGTTGAAAAAACAATTTGAGTATTCTGCTAAAAGAAATATCCCTTTCGTAGCCATAGCTGGTGAAACGGAAATGCAAACCGGTACGCTCACCATAAAAAACCAGACCACCGGAGAACAAGTATCCCAGGTAGTCGGTTCGGTAGAAAAAACAATTAAAGGATGACCTGACAAAACCTTATGAATACCCGTTTAATCAACCACCACTTCCATATTCCTCAATTAAACCGCCATCGGACAACGCGGGTATTTTTGCCTAAAAACTACCACCAACATCCAGAAAGGCGTTTTCCAGTCATTTATCTCCACGATGGACAAAATTTATTTGATGGGAAAACGGCCGCTTTCCAGCACTGGAAACTCCAGGAACGAATGGACCGGCAACCACTGTACCGACAGGCAATACTCGTAGGAATTGATCATGGCGGTATAGATCGGGTACACGAATATGCGCCTTTTATGCGGGGGAAAAATGGCGGGCAAGGAGACCAGTATCTGCAATTTATTAGCGGCACCCTCAAACCTTTTATCGACTATACTTACCGCACCTGGCCCCATCGGGAGGCGACCGGCATGACCGGCAGTTCGATGGGGGGACTCATTTCCTGGTATGCAGCTATGCGGTATAGTCACATTTTCGGCAAAGTTGGCGTCTTTTCCCCTTCGCTTTGGTTCAATCCGAAGGTGACAGATCTGGTAAAACCGACCGCCACACCCAGCCAGATTTATCTCTGTGGCAGCCGCACTGAATCTTCCGGAATGGGCCGCATGCTGGAAAGTCTATATTGGAAATTCAAATCAGCAGGCTACACCGATGAACAATTCCGTGTGGTGATTCCCGACTGGGGCAAACACAATGAGGTGTTCTGGGGAAAGGAATTTAATGGGATGTATGAATGGTTATTTCCGCGAACGGTGCTTTAGAGCTTGCGGGGTTGGTTTGGGAATGATTACCTGTACTTTTTACACTTGTTATTGAACGTGAGCCCGAAGATAATTACTTGTTATTGAACAAAGGAATATCGAACGCCGAAGTAGCATAGAGCAGACCTAAAAGGGGACTATTTCAGGACTTTACTTGATTTTTGTCAAAATATGGGAGTACGCTACGTTACTTCGGCGTTCGGCGTTCGGCGTTCGATATTCATAACCATAGCGGAGAGCTCGTTCCTGAATTAATATTTATTCCCTGCCTCACCCGAGTCTGAAACGGATGATCTTACCATCTATTTTCAGAGAAAAATCTCCCGAACCAACGATTAATACATTTATATTTATCTACATGCGAGCAATAGAAATATTTGAATACCAAATACAAGTAATTATTCTTGGCGCAGTTATACAATCTTTGTTCCAAAATATACAGCTTATGAAAAATATAATTTCTCCCCTTTATTGCTCCTCCAGTCGCCTTTATGGGCACAATCCGTCACCCAAACCATTCGCGGAACAGTACTTGATAAAGATACCCGCGAGCCGCTGGTCGGCGCAACCATCACCATAAAAGATGCCGGCTCAAATATTGCTGGCGCCACTTCTGATTTGAACGGTCAGTTTGTCAGGACGGGTGTTCCGGCAGGACGAATTCAAGTTCAATGTACCTATATTGGTTATGGCACCTGGCTAAGTGACCCCATTATTCTGAACTCGGCACGTGAACTGGAATTGCAGATTGAACTGACAGAAAGTTCCGTGAATAGCAACGAAGTAGTGATAACTGCCCAAAAATTCGGGAATGAGCCGTTAAACGAGGTTGCGATCCTCAGCGCGCGGTCTTTTTCGGCGGATGAAACACAGCGGTATGCCGCCTCCGCCAACGACCCCGGCAGGATGGCGCAGGGTTTCCCGGGCGTACAGCCGAGTCGCGACAACCGGTCTGATATTGTGGTAAGGGGGAATTCGGGCATCGGATTGTTGTGGCGGCTGGAAGGGATCGACATTCCTAATACGAATGCCTGGGTATATCGGAACCAGGGTGGATTGACATCGATATTAGCGTTTCAGATTGACTTTTAAATTTGTTATGCCGAATCCTGCCAGTGCCTCGACCACTAGTGGGCCTTCAATATCATGTTGGAGGCCCATTTTTTTGTAAAATAAAAAAAACACCTCATTAACAACTTTTTGTTTTTAAATCAAAAACAAAAAGTGTTATATTTGCAACACAATTTTTGTTTTATGAAGCAGGTTTCACTTAAAAATTTGTTTATCAACCGATTAATGAGGTTGCGTCTTCACAATAAACGTTTGATTATGATACAGTTCGTCAAAAAAAACTGGTTCTACATTGGCCTGGCTTTGCTGTCGCTGATTTATTTTCGCAAAGACCTGTCGATCATTCTCCAGCCTGGAGAAGAAAAAACGACAGAAAAAATTTCTGAAAAAGAAAAGGACGGAGGCGAGTCATTATTCGGCATTACAGGTAGCGGCACCTTAGTTCCGGGCGGGGAATTGCCTGAGATTCCGGAAGAGACCGCTAAATCCTTTTTGCGCAGGTTTGCAAAAGTGGCCCAAGGGGAACAGAAAAAATACAGTATCCCTTCATCGGCACTATTGGCATTGGCATTTGTCAACAGCCACAGCGGTACCCGTCCATTGGCAACAGCAGCCAATAACTACCTGGCATTACCATGCGGAGAAAACTGGGATGGTCCAACCGCTGAATTAGGCAACTTGTGTTTCCGGCGTTACGAAACCGCCTGGATGAGCTTTCGGGACGGCAGTGAGCAATTGTCGGCTTCCCGGTGGGCACAAAAACTGATTAAAGGCAACGTCAGTGATCCGGCCCAATGGGTGGATGCTTTTGTTGAAAATAAATATTCGGATATCAAGGATGCTGATAAGGCGATGAAAAAAGTGATAAAGGCTTTCCGGCTCTTTGAGTTAGATTGAGGGAAAAGCATGCCTGGGATTTTTCTTCCTTAAAAAAAAGATATGCGCTAAAAGTTAAAGTTGTAGAGTTTTAACAGGGGACAGGAAATTAATATCGTTAAATTAGTATTAACTTCGCGTTCACACTAAAGGGTACCTGAATTCTGTTACTATTGTTGTAAGGTGGCGTAATAATTGCGTTACTAATTCAACAACTACTTTTCACATCTATATATGTTCCCAATGAAGAATTTGCTTTTTCTTCTTTTTTTCGCTCCCATGGCTGCTCTTGCTTCACAAGGCACCAACAATCCAAGCCTTGACGCTATTACCAAAGCGATTGGTTCAGGAGATATAGAATTGCTTTCCAAATACTTTGATGAACATTTAGAAGTTTCGATCATGGACAATGAGAAAAATTATTCTAAATCAGAAGCAACGGAAGTGGTAAAAACATTCTTTAGCAGCAATAAACCGATCAGTTTTAATCCGCTTCACAACGGCACCAGCCGGGAAAGCAGCGATAAATACTGTATTGGTAATCTTACTGCTTCCAGTGGCAATTACCGGGTTTATATCTACCTGAAGGTGACTGGTGCTAATTTGACGATCAAAGAACTGCGCTTCGACAAGGAATAATCATTCCAGGATGTCCTTCCAGGTAACCAGATTAAAAAAAATGAGCCATTCCGGATTGCGGGGTGGCTCATTTTTTTGACCTGTCATCCTGGAATAGATCAATCATTTAAATACTATTTCGATCGCATGTACAACACAATCGGCACCCCTTTAAAATTAAAGTGCTGGCGCATTTGATTTTCCAAAAACTGCACGTACGAATCCCGCACCCAGTTAGGGTTATTGACAAAAAACGCAAATTGCGGATAATGACTTGGAATTTGTGTAAAATATTTGAATTTCGGATACCGTCCTTTCACAGATGGCGGTGGCGTGCCTTCGATCACTTCGTGCATTAACTCGTTGAGTTCGGACGTTTTGATTTTACGACTACGATTGGCATACACATCCAGGGCAACTTCAACGGCATCAAAAATACGTTGTTTCTCTAATACCGAGATGAACACCACAGGTACATCATCGAACGGAGAAATCCTTGTTTTGATAATTTTTTCGTAATCGCGGATGGTATTAGTGCCTTTATTCGGCACCAAATCCCATTTATTGATCAGAATAACGATGCCTTTATGGCGTTTCTGGGCGAGGCGGAAAATACTGAGGTCCTGCGCTTCAATCCCTAAAGTAGCATCCAACACCAAAAGACAGACATCGGACTCTTCGACAGCCCTGATGGCGCGCATGACGGAATAAAACTCCAGATCCTCCTCCACTTTTGCTTTTTTGCGGATACCAGCCGTATCGATCAGGACAAATTCTTTTCCAAACTTGTTATACACCGAGTGAATAGGATCACGGGTGGTTCCAGCCAGCGAAGTGACAATATTGCGGTCTTCGCCGAGTAGCACATTGATCAGCGAAGATTTGCCGACGTTCGGCCGGCCCACGATAGCAAATTTAGGCAATTCTGTTTCGAGCGGTTCGACATTTTCCACGTGTTCCATTACTGCATCGAGCAAGTCGCCCGTGCCGCTGCCACTGATCGATGCGATAAAAAATACCGACTCAAAACCGAGGCTCCAGAACTCATTGCCGTCCAGCAAGCTGCTGTGATTGTCCACTTTATTGACCACCACGATGACGGGTTTATTACTGCGGCGCAGAAGCTTGGCAATACTTTCATCCAGGTCGGTAATACCGGTCTGGGTGTCCACCATAAAAAGAATAACGGCTGCTTCTTCCACAGCGATC
>JBILHQ010000223.1:0-9950 GCA_044350415.1 Saprospiraceae bacterium
GAATGTTATTAACAAACAAAGGGGGTCAAACCTCCGGAATGTTATTAACATTTTGGGGGTCAAAGCCCCGGAATGAGGGGGTCAAACAAAATCGGAACAGGGGGGTCAGACTGACCGGAATACTCAATAGGTAAATTTCTTAATCCAATTCTTGTGTCCTAAACTTGTATTTAAACCTACCCTAATTGGAAAAGAATGACTAGTTTCAATCCATTGTCCGGATCTCACGTACGCATTTTTATAGGAAATAGTGTGTTGTTTAAATCGATATCCTGTTTCAACTCTAAAAAATTGGGTAAAAGGTATTGCTATTTGGCCTTCCCACGAAGGATATGCACGCAATGTACTTTTAAATTTACTACCGAAATCGGGGCTCTGAACACTATAGTCAATTGCTGATAAATAATGGAAAGATATACCAAGCCGATAATTTGATTTTTGCCCAAATGCTGACGTAGATAATAAAAAATAAAAAACAATTAGTCTCATTTTTAATATGTAAGACTCGTTGAGAAAGGCGTTGTCGGAGTGAACATAAATATTGTGAAAGTACAATTAATATCTATATCATTAAAAGCAGTTCCGTTTGGCACATCTCGCTTGCCATGAAGTTTAGATTTGCCAGTATTAGAGAGGAAGAGTCCTTCCTCTTTTAATTCGCATCCACTATTTACGGTTGGGATATAATAACGACAAATAAACGAAGAACAAGTTCCTGAAGGCATTCATACCGATTTTTGATGCGTTTTCCCTACATCCCCCCTCACTACCACTCCACATACCCCAACGGCAACCTATTCAACTCCCCTTTCAAATGCACCCATTGCGGTAAAAACTTATTCATATATGCCACAAACCGGTCATTGTGGTGGCGCTCCAGGAGGTGAACCATTTCGTGGACGATGATGTATTCCAGGTATTCCACAGGCTTTTTGGCCAGTTCCAGATTCAACCAGATTCGTTTGGCTTCAATATTACAGGTGCCCCATTTGGTTTTCATTTTTTTGATGCCGTATTCGTTCAATTGCACCCCCATGATGGCTTCCCATTTGGAGATGAATTTGGGAATAAGGAGTTTCAACTGGTCCCGGTACCATTCCTGCATGATGATTTGCTTTTGTTCGGTAGTGGAATCGGGTTTTACCTGTAAAATCAATTTATCGTGCTTGATGGAAACCGCCGGTTTACCTGTGGTTTCCACCACCTTCAGCAGGTACCGTTTCCCCAGAAAGTAATGGCTTTCTCTGCTGACAAACTCCCTGATCGTTTCGCGTTTCTGGTTGCGGAGCTTGGCTTGTTGCTGTTTGATCCATCCTAATTTTGAAATAGCAAAGATGCGGATGGTATCAAGGTCCATCCGTAGCGGTGCGGCAATACGAACATTACCCGCTGGCGGATAAACACTCAGGTGAATATTTTTAATGTCCTTTTTGATCACTTCTGCCGTTATACTGCCTAATTCGATGGTTTCTACCACTGCTTCCTTTGCTACCATTTAATATTCTTTTTGCTCTTTAATAATCGGAAAAATACGTTCTACCTCATCAATGCTTTGGAGTACTTTGTACAGTTCCCCCTTGATATGCCGTTCGGCGGCTTCATTGCCCCGCCAGTCTGTGAGGCGGTTATAGCGTACCGCTTCATCGCAGGCAAGGGTAATGGCTTCATCCTGATGCAGGTTGTTGTACAAGGCCCGTTGTGCCGAAGTCTGGATCGTTTTGGGCAGACCTGTTCTTTGCGGATTGACCACCCGATTTGCCAGATCGGCCATTCTTTGGAGATATTGCTCGTAGTTGATCTTTTGATCCTTCAGCTCGGCAATGATCGTTTCCAGCAATTTGCTCATTTCTTCAAAGTACGCCGGATCAATCAGGTGCTCTTTGATGATCTTTTGGCGGACGTTGTTCTGGATGGTTTCGTTGATGGCCTCTTTGCTGCTTTTGATACCTTCCGGCAGTTGATTGATGGCA
The DNA here is from genome assembly GCA_044350415.1 of Saprospiraceae bacterium. GTDB lineage: Bacteria > Bacteroidota > Bacteroidia > Chitinophagales > Saprospiraceae > M3007. Next base: position 1,971 of record JBILHQ010000223.1, read on the forward strand.
TCGGCTATGTTGGAATTCACGATCAGTTCGAGCAGGGACTGATTTTCAAATGGGTCTATTCGGTTGCTTTGGTCGGCTTGGATGAAGGTGTCGATCAGGAACCGCATATCGGCTTCGAATGGCTTAAGGTCCAGTGTTTCCCCACTGGCTTTGCGGATGATTTCCCGTAGCCGCAGGTAGTTGTCCAAGGTGGCTTTGATGCCAACTGTTTCTTTGACCGTGTACCCTGCTTCCGTCATCTCGGCGGCTATGTTGGCATACGCACGGATTAAGGCAACGGTATGTTTGTACAACGATACCCGTCTGACTTCTGTTGATTTTAAGTCGTCGGGGTTTTCCGGATTACCGCAGAAATACCGGATATAATCCAAATCCCGTTTTGGCGACACCACAGGCTCACAGATCAGATGAATTTCCTCCAGTGCATTGTCTAACCTTTCTTTTGCTTTTTCCAAACGGTCTTTTAAGATGATATCACAGTCCTCTTTTTTGAAACCATCGTAGGCCAGTTCGGAAGTGTACACCTGAATCGCTCCGGTGCCATCTTCATTGACTAAGTTTTTAAATAAATCCTTGTAATCAACAATGTACCCAAACTCTTTGTCTTCGGAATCCAGGCGGTTGACCCTGCATATTGCCTGAAACAAACCATGATCCTGCAAACTTTTGTCAAAATAGATATAGGTGCAGCCGGGAGCGTCGAAGCCGGTTAATAACTTGGCGACCACAATCAGCAATTTCATGTTCGCTGGTTCTTTCAGAAATAAGGCTTTCGACTTGTCTTCGTAGGTTTCTGATTTTGACTTTTGTGGATCAGCGGCTATATCCTTCAGGATATCTGTGTACACCCGGTAGATGTACTCTTTCTCTGTATCGGTGTTGGCTCCGGTATTCTCGGTGGTAATGTCGCGGTGCGAGGGATTGTAAGAGGTGACTACCGCACAGCGGCCCCGGAATTCGTTGGTTTGGAACAGTTCGTAGTATTTACAGGCTTCGTATATGCTGCCTGCTACCAGAATAGCATTTCCCTTGCCGTTGCTCAACCGGGGCTTAGTGGAAAAATCAACTACAATATCATTGACGATTTGCTGCATCCGGTTTTTACTGCTCAACACCTCCTGCATGGTTCCCCATCGCCGTTTGAGTTCGGATTTTTGGAAATCATTCAGACTGGCAGTTTTGCTTTCAAACCAGGCGTCAATCCGCTTTTGCGAAGTAATCCGCTGTTCAATATCGCGGGCCTCGTACATCAAATCCAATACGACCTCATCTTCCACTGCTTCATTAAATTTGTAAGTGTGGATATACTTTCCGAATACGTCCAGACTGGTTTGTTTGTCCTGTTTTAACAGTGGCGTACCGGTAAAGCCGATAAATATAGCATTTGGCAACATGGCCTTCATTACTTTATGCAGTTTCCCGCTTTGGGTGCGGTGGCACTCATCGACAAAGACAAACAGGTCACCTACCACTTTGGATGGCTGGCTTTCTAATTCGTGGATAAACGCCTCAAAATTGGATACGTCTTTTTTGCCGAATTTATGCACCAGTGAACACAAAAGCCTTGGTTTTGCCTGGGATAGTTGCAGCATCAAATCTTTGCCACTGGTAGTATGATGAATGGGTTCCCCTGCATCAGTAAATACACCCTTAATCTGTTTGTCTAATTCGTCGCGATCGGTAATAATGGCTACCCTTGCATTGGCATTGTTTTCCAGAATCCATTTGGCCAGCAAAACCATCACGATACTTTTGCCGCTGCCCTGGGTATGCCAGATGATTCCACCTTCTCTTTTCCGGATACTTTCCTGTGCGGCTTTGATGCCGAAATACTGGTGTACCCGTGGCAGTTTTTTCTTACCACCGTCGAACAGCACAAAATCAAACATCAACTCCAGGATCCGTTTTTTATCGCACATTTTCAGCAGGTACTTATCTACCTGATACAGGTCTTCGTCGCTGTCGCCTTCTTTCCATTTCAGGTAGAACTTTTCACCCGTGCCAATGGCACCATACCGCAGCCCTTCACTGTCGCTTCCGGCAAAAACAAATTGGATGGTGCTGAAAAACGGCTGAATGAATTCTTTTTGCTGGTTGGTAATACTTTGGCGGATACCTTCTCCAATGGAAACAATACTGCGTTTCAGTTCCAGAACCCCGATGGCAATACCATTGATGTACAGCACGACGTCCGGGCGTTTTTCCCGGTTGCCCAAAATAGTTACTTCTTCAGCAATGGCAAAGTGGTTGGCTTCCGGATTTTGCCAGTCGATAAAGTGAACCGTTTCAAAGTTCTCCTTTGCTTCGGCTTTCACCTTTGCACCGTACCGCAGCAGGCCGTAGGTGTTTTTATTATTGGTGTATAGCCCTTCGTTGTAGTTGTTGGCGGTGGTACGGAGTTGGTCAATAGCACGGCTGATTACTGCGTTGTTGTACCCTTTTTGGATCAAAAAACGACGCAGGTATACCTCTTCGATATTTTGGTTATTGGTTCTGTCTTCCCAATTCCCCAAATAATCGTAACCCAACCGTTTCTGGAACAGTTGTACGATGCGGTTTTGGGTGTGACGTTCTGCCTGGCCTATGTAGTTCATAAGGTTGTTGTGCTTAAATAGGTTTCTAAATGTTGTATCATTTGGTCTTGATGTTGTTGAGCAAGTTGGTCGCTCCAAGTATCGTTGGCATAAATTATATCCATTTTTAAGCTATCTAACTTTACTCTATTGTTGTTTACAAATCGTTGCCTTTTTTCATTGAAAGGTAAATTGCTATACTCAGAATTGATGCTCCGAGAAACTAAAGATAAATTACCAAAATGGTTAAGCATCGCTTCTGAAACCGTATTGGTATCGGTTTCCTTTTGTGTTTGTGGTGAAATATGTTCTACCGAATTTTTTGCTGTGAACTTGAAATTTTTCCATCTTTCATCTTTACTGTCTTTCAACGTATTCCATAAAACAAACTCCAATTTATAAAACCAATAGTGCGGAAAGCTGGTCCCTTCTGGTTTCTTTAATAATGAAGTATCATAAATAGAAGAATAATCAAACTTTTGCAAGAACTTTCTTGTTCTGACAATCAAACTCTCAACTTCGATGGAACACAATAAATGGTTGTCTAAATGTTTTAGGTAATTGAAGCTGTTTTGCCCTTTGTTGTCCAATAAATATTTTAAATACGGTGTAAGCCAATAGTGCGTTGTAATTTGCTGTGAATGATACAGAAGACTTTGTAATAATGCTTCGCCTTCATTGGCTTCTGGCTGGCGTCTTCTTAAATAATAATTGTTTTTGCTTTCGTATTTCTCCAATTTGCATACAAGGTGGGTTTCGCCATCTTCTAATCGAACCCATTTGATAATATGCTTGTCAAATACATATCTCACTTGCCAAAGCAATTTTATAAAAGAGGCAATATCTGTTGTTAGCTGTTCGGGAGATTTATCTTTTGATAAAAAATGCTGTTCAAAAATGTTCAGTAATTCCTTGTCTAATATTTTAGGGATATCACCTTGATTATGTTGAGCTAAAAAAATGCGTAGTGTATGTTGTAGCAGCATTGGAAAAGAAATTATACTTCTTACTTCGTCTGCCTTGTAGGTTTCATCCTCCGTTGCGTTCTCTTCTTTAACATTAATGTCTATTGTTGCTAAGATATTTTCTAAACTCAATGGCTTAAATTCGATTTGCTGATTTAGCACAATAACTTCCAGTATACTGGAAGCTGCACTAAGTTTTTCTTCCCCTGTTTTTGCAATCTCATTCTCAAACAAATCTTGTATTCGTACCTTGGCAATGTCTTTTATGCTTTTTTCTACATAGCTTTCCATATACGAACAAGCATCCCAGATGTAACTGTATTTTAATCTGTCTTCAGGGTTCAGTTTGTTTAATAACTGTGCTTTTAATATTTCGTGATGCTGCAACTGAATACCTCTGTTGTTTATGATTTCAAACAATTTATTAAGGTCTGTTGCCTTGGGAACTTCAGTAAATATTAACTGCACTTTTTCAAAAATGAATTGAGCTATCTTGCTGCTTTTTCCAACTTCTTTTTTTTCTAATTCTTTTTTAAAAGTATCGATATACGCCAGAGCATTTTCAATATTGGTATTGGCTTTGCCATCGGTAATGCCTAAAATATAGTGCATGAAATACTGGTAAATATCCTCACGAATAGCAAAGTGAATCCTGTGGCGATTTTTATCCACTTCCTTTCTTTCAATAAATGGCGTTAAGCTATTTTGAAGCACCAAACTCAACATCCAAAGTGTAGTAAAGCGTTGCTGACCATCTATTAAATCATACACCACACCCTCATTTATTTGCTCATTTTCTACAACTAATACGCCACCCAAAAAGAAAATCTCTTTTTGGGTATCAAAAGCAGTTTCAATGTCTTCCAATAAGGTTTTTATTTGGTCTTCTTCCCACACATATAAACGTTGGTATATAGGAATGTTGAAAAAGTATTTTTTACTTACAACATCTTCCAATGATATTTTGGCAGATTGTATGCTCATTGTAATTTGCTGTTTAAAAAGGTTGGCGTTATCCAATTCGATTTAGCCACCAGAGTAGTTTTGTTATAGTATTTATAAAGATTGCTTTTGTAAGAGCCTCTTACACCATTGTCGGGTAAGTCGGTTCGGGCATATATTTTTTCTATCTCTAAATTCTGACTTACATTTTTCAATTCATTCAAAAATGTAATCACGTCTTCGGAGCGAAATGACTGACTTATGACATCAAAAATATTATTGTCTGTTTCTTTAATAAATTTCAGTGCCGCTTCTTTAAAAATATAATGCTTCTCTAAACGCAATGCACCCAAAACATGGTCGAACCAAAGCGTAAATTCCAACAATCGCTTGCTGCCAAATTTGTCAAAATACATTACAATAGCCAGCAGGTGCAGTTCTTTAAGGTAAAGCGAAATGTGTTGCAATACTTCATAGTAAAAGTTGCGAACTGCTATTATTTCGGCATTGGTATTATCTTGATTGAAGAAGATGATTTTGACCAAATCAGCATATTTTTCTGCAAACAGAAAAAAGCCCAAGCCTTCGCTAATAGGTTGGCGAAGCGTAAATGGTAAGTAGGCACTGGTACTGCTCATTTCTACTGCAGCAGGATATAATGTAAACTGGTGTTGTGATTTTAACTGCAAGGCAGTTGCCAATGTATTGTTGGTATTGGGATACAGAGGCACTGTATCGGGTTGTGTGTGCTTAATAGTTTTCTTTTGAAACTCATTGAGTATGTCTTCGTCTTGCTCTCTATAAATCACTTTCTGCCCATTCCAACATCGGCTACGCCAAATAAACTGATGAAAAAGTTCGGCTATAAAATCCTTCTTTTGCCCAAACAAAGTTTTGCTGCCTTGTATTTTTTCCCAGCGAGTGGCACAGTTTGTTTGAATGTTTACATATTCAGCATTGCCAATAGCCCTTAAATGATAGGCTTTTAATAAATCGGTGGGGTTGAGCTTTACGCCTCGGTTGTTTTGTGTATCAAAAAAGGTAAAAGCCAAATCTTCGGATAAGGTGATAATGAAAGTGAACTGCAAATTTTTGAATAAAAAATCTGCTTTGTCTTGCCATTCGGTTTTTATTTCTTGAAATAATGCTTTGGCATTTACAATGTTTTTAGCCGAAATAGGCGAATGGTATTCCAATGCCATTCTGCCGTTGGGTAATAAACTGTCGTTCAACACATAATACAAAGTACAAAGTGTAGTAAGGCGTTGCTGCCCATCAATGATAAATAATTTTTGTTTTTCGTTGTGCTGATGCAAGAGTATATTGCCCATATAGTATTGCAAATTATTTGGGTTTTCAAGGTATTCTCTCAAATCCTTGATAAGTTCCAATATTTTGCTCTTGCCCCACACATACGGACGCTGATAGCTATCTATACCCACAGGGTAGATTGCTTGCTGGGCAAAAAACTCCTGAAAACTAAATACCTGTACTTCTACATTTTGAATGTTGGCAACATAACTCATATCAGTCTTATTTTACCCGTCAGCAACTGCTGCATCATCCCTTGTTTGATGCTTTGGGCTTTGGTTAGTTTGGTTTCTAAGGTGGCTATTTCGGCATCCATTTCGGAGAGGATGGTGGCGATGCGGGTTTGTTCATCATCCTTTTCTGGAATTGGAATATCCAATTGTTTCACCTGAGTTGAATTTACACTGTCAAATGTTGAGCCTGTTGAAAACTTTGCCCAAGACCTTTCAAAGAATATCAAATAATGGTACATATATTCATTCTGAAATCTAATCGAACAAACTCCTCTACCCAAACAACAATCAAAAGTTGCTTTTGAAATTTCACCAACAGGCGCTCTTACCGACATAATTATATCTCCAACTTTTCCTCTTTTAGTAATTGAGGAGGTGTATGACCTGATTATAGTTTTTCGGTTATCAACATCTGCATTACCTTGTATTAAGGGCAAGCCATACCCTTCAGTGTTATAAAATTCTGAAAGCGGAGATTGACCCATAGTTATTTCTGCAATATCCCCCAATTTCTTCACCACCCACCCCTCTTTCGGCTTCAATAATTCCTGCATAGCCCCTTGTTTGATCAGCCGTTTTTTGGCGATCAGTTGTTCTAAGTGGGTGATGTATTGGTCGGCATCGCTAAGGGCGGTGGCAATGGCGGTTTGCTCGGCGATGGTGGGAGGAAGAGGTAATGGTAGTAAACCAACAATTTTGGCATTAATATTTTCCATAGTTGTACCTACAGAATTTAATGATAGCCAACATTTAATTCGATTAGTCTTAAGTACTTCGTTCAAATACAAGGGATTAGACAAATTCTTATCGAGTCGAATAAGAAGGCTTCCAGTTCCACAAATCCAGCCATTCTCATTTGATGTAACATATCCTGCTCTACCCATTTCACCTCTCCGCCCTACTACAATATCTCCTTCAAACAAAGTATATCTTGATAACTCTCTTACCTTAGAATTAGAAATCCCGTTATTATCATCAGGAATTATTTTCCCCTCTAAAAGATTAGATGGATTAATTATTGGGGTCCCTTCAAGAACATAGTCGTATGAGTGCAGTTGGCTACCAAATGGACCAGTTTGAATTTTTTTTGTAATTTCACTCAACACCCTCACCTCCCAATCACCCGGTATCACCCCAAAATCCGTTTGTTGATATCCTTTATCCATTGGTATCCAGATTTATTTGGTTAATAATAAGGGCCTGCAGTTCTTCCCTGTTGGGCAGGTAGAGTTGGTATTTGCTCACAAAGAGTTGAGAGGAGATATTGTGCATGGCGTATTGCACCAGCAGTTCATCTTTTTCTCTGGCCAGCACAATACCGATGGGCGGGTTGTCGCCTTCGGTATTTTCTTCGTTTTCAAAATAACCCAGGTACATATTCATCTGTCCTATATCTGCATAGCCGGCCTTTTCTTTTTTAAGGTCGATCAGCACAAAACATTTGAGGATGCGGTGGTAGAATACCAAATCGACATAATAATGGGTATTGCCCAGGGTAATGCGGTATTGCCGGCCAATAAAGGCAAACCCTTTACCCAGTTCGAGCAGGAAATGCTGGAGGTTTTCGATGATCCGTTTTTCTAATTCCGTTTCGCTGAGGTGCCAGGGTTCCGGAATTTTCAAAAACTCCAGTACATAAGGTTCACGGATAATATCGGCAGGTTTTTCTGGTATTTGCCCTTGTTTGGCCAGCGCGAGTATACCTTCTTTATCCTTGGAAGCGGCCAGCCGCAGGAAAAGGGATGCTTTTTTTTGGCGTTTAAGTTCAGGGATGGACCAGTTTTCGTGGTGTGTTTGTTGCAGATAAAAGTTTCGCTCTAATTTGTCGTCTATTTTGAGCAATTCCACATAATGCGACCAACTCAATAAGTGAGAAGGCTTCTCACTTATTGGGAATTCGAGATAAAAAAGGCGCATATAAATGAGATTGCTTCGGCTGAATCCTTTTCCGATACT
>JBILHQ010000034.1:0-36031 GCA_044350415.1 Saprospiraceae bacterium
TACTCAATTGGGCAAACAACGACATTTTCATCCGGCAAGTTTACAATTAATTTGGAAATATATCGAATAATTCATTGATTACCTTATCTTTATGGCCCGGTAGGACTGTAACGACGGACACTAATTAAATAAAGATTATAATTACCATTTGAATGACAACAGATTTTTAATGTAAACCAAGGCCCAAAGATTTACCCAGCCTGATACCAAAACAGTACTGCGTACAAGAAAATAAACTATCTAAAAGTGTATTGTTTTACAGGGTCCGAAATGACGGCCTGGCGAAAAAAACCACTTTAATAGGTGTGGAAAACCACAAAGGTAAATCTGGGCGGCAACCTGAAAACTGGTTTAAGAATAGGCCAGACTCAGGTGCGGATCAGAACATTAGACCATGGTAGTATCAACTATGATAGAACCTGTAATAACATTTTGTGCGCCAAAAGCGCGGAAACCTAGAGCTAAAACTTTCATAAGATGTCAGATGAATAGTGAGATTAAAAAAATAAATCAAGACCGTAAAAGCAGCAAAATGCTGTTCATTGCGATTGATGTTACAAATATATAACAGCAGGCGTGGTAGGTGTATAACAGAATTTAAAAATAAAACTTACAAAAAAAGAGAGGAATAATTACAAAAATATTACACAATATATTGATAATCAATACATTAATTTGAAAAATAAACCCAAATTTGTTACCTAAACGCGTTGTGCTTTCTACTAATTTAACAGAAACATGAAGTTCATTGCATTCATGCGTAGTGAAATATGTGCCTATTATAACTATACAGCCGCCTTTGGCGGAAAAAACTGATACGGCGTTTTTACGCTAAGCTGTGTTCCGTACCGTATTTTCCCGCGGATATGCAGTCGCAATTGTTCCGGCCATTGCAGGCGATCCAGATCGCGCCACAACCGTTTCGGTCAATGCAAAAAAAGACAGGCCGAAAAACCGGGACCTTTATTTTACAGACAGGCTCGACATCGCAATTTCCCAAAGGTGTTCGTAAGGAACAATTTCAATCCCATGGGTCTGGTTGTCGACCTGGAAAGGAATCTTATCCATTTTATTGCGCAATTGTACCACCTTTTGTTCTGTGAGTTTGGGATCAAATTGGGCAAAAGGAATTGTCAGTAACATTTTGATAAAATAGTAACTACGTTTGGTGTTTTCGCCACGCAGGTAACGGTAGCAATATTGGTTAATGCCATCAATTTCATCAATAATTTGCCGGAAATTGCGCTCCCGAAGCAGAATGAGCAACCGGCTTATAATCACGGCTACATTAATACCACCTTTGTCCCTCGAAAAGATAGAGGCTTTCCGAATAAACCGGTCCAACTTAAATTTCTCCCCCAGCACAGATTTTACATGACCTGTCGCATGCAGATAATAGATATAGGACTCATAAATTATCCATAATTCTTTGGCATTAGGTGGCAAAAACTCAAATCGCGGATGCTTCAGAATGATCTGCAGTGTCTTGTCGGCCTGCTCATATTCGCGGGAGTGCAACGACAAATGCAAAAAGAGCTCCTTATACTTAAACCAGTTGAAGGTACCATCCTGCATATATTGCATACATGCATTGGCCGAAACCTGGCCTTCTTCAAACCGGCGCAGCTGTATATTACACACTAAGTTCTGATAATGGAAGATTTGCAAAGGGGTACGCGCTTCATAGGGTCTGGCATTAAAAAAAGCAATCGCCTCATTACAATACAACATCGCATTTTCATAGTCGTTTACCAGTGTATACCGCAACAACCCAATCAGGTAGCCGTACATCTGTAATTTATAGGATTGGTGGCGCGCCATTTCCACTGCTATTTTTTCGTAGAAGGCCAACGCTTTCTCGTATACTTCTGCCTTCGCTGAACGATTATTGACATACCGCACAATCAATTGGGTATACAACTGTTCTCCAAGGCATTCCGCATCATAAAGTGACCTGAAATGAATAAACAACTGGTCGGTTTCATTGTATTTATGGTCGTTGCTTTCCCGCAGCCCATACTGGATGCGCAGGTAAGAGGCGATATCCATGCAGAGCAGGGTGAAGTTAAACCGCTCGGCGTGTTTGAGCAGGCGGATGGCTAAACTCATGGCAGAAGTATTGGCATTCATCCCTGTCAGAATTCGAACCACCACCCATTGACGGTGGCAATGGTAGTACGCTTTTTGGTAATCTGAAAATGCCGACTGATCCGTATCAATATTGATCACCGCCTCAAAGAGCCGTTTACGCAGGTCAGATTTTAGTTTCCGATAGGCGGCTCCACCTGTTTTACCACCGTAAATCCCTTTCTCCGCCTCAGCATCAGAGTTGAAGCGCCCTTCCGCAATTCCATCAAAGAACTGCTGTAATTTGGGAACATTGCCTTTCCCTGTTGTGGATTTAAGGTTTTCAAATGGATGAATATCACTTTGCCCAAGCAAAAAGACGATCTCCTTTAATGCTTTCATAATATTTCATTTATACAAGAAAACAAGGATTAAACCGCGGAAAAACAGGGATTATCAACTGTCAGAGACCAAATTTGTGACCTGAAGGAGGCTATTGTTTAGACAAAGATGAGTGTTTTTTGTGATTGCCGGTAATCTAATATTGCAACTGTTATCAAAATGTAAAATCCCGGTATACTCCTAATGGGATGCGCGTTATTCGCGGAGCATCCCAAAAGTATTGAATTGGCAAACGTATTTGATTAATTTCGATGGAAGACAAAGCCCCCGGTTGAGCATAAAAGAAAAAGCGCTGTTAATTACTTCATGCAAATAAACAGCGCTTTTTCTTTTATCATCACTTTGTGATGCGCTATTAAGTACCGCCTTCTCCCGGCTCTCCCAGTTCAATTTCAGGCATCGGGCCGCTTTCTCCCGGCATTGGGTCAGTAAAGGGGCGTTTACCGATGATCTCTTCCAGATCGGCGCGGTGCAACACTTCTTTCTCCAACAATGCAGAAGCCAATTGATCAAGTTCTTTTTTGCGCTCCCGCAAAAGGGTCTTGGCGCGGACGTATTGCTCATCAATCATGTTTTTCACTTCCTGATCGACTAACCATGCGGTTTGTTCACTGAAAGGACGGGTATACGTTTCATTCATCATGGAGTGAAACGATACGTTACCGACTTTATCATTGAGACCGTAATTCAGAATCATGTCGTAGCTCAGGCGAGTGATATGGTCCAGATCGCTTTGCGCACCTGTACTAATTTTATCAAACACCACCGACTCGGCAGCGCGGCCACCAAGGGTCATACAAATATCATCAAGGAGTTTCTCTTTCCGGGTGATATACTGCTCTTTCGGCAAATATTGGGCGTAACCCAATGCCGCCAGTCCACGTGGCACGATGGTGACTTTCACCAACGGGTGGGCGTATTCGAGGAACCAGCCACAAATAGCGTGTCCTGCTTCGTGGTAAGCAATAATCTTCTTTTCCTCCGGACTGATGATTTTATTTTTCTTTTCGAGGCCGCCAATCACTTTGTCGAGGGCGTAGTTGAAATCGTCAAGACCAACAGCCGTTTTTCCGTGCCGGGCAGCAATCAATGCCGCTTCATTACATACATTGGCAATATCGGCACCTACAAAACCAGGTGTCATTTCGGCCAGAATGCCGGGGCGAACATCTTCACCCACTTTAATGGTCTTCAGGTGCACTTCAAAAATCTGCTCCCTGCCTTTCAGGTCGGGACGATCCACGCCGATCAACCGGTCAAAACGACCTGGACGCAAAAGCGCCTGATCGAGGATATCGGGGCGGTTGGTAGCCGCCATCAGGATCACCCCTTTGTCGGTCGGAAAGCCGTCCATTTCCACCAGTAACTGGTTAAGGGTATTTTCCCGCTCGTCGTTACCGCCTTGTACCGCTCCGCGGCCACGCGCACGGCCAATAGCATCAATCTCATCGATAAAGATAATACAAGGTGCTTTTTCACGGGCCTGGCGGAATAAATCGCGCACCCGGGAAGCGCCCACACCCACAAACATTTCTACAAAATCAGACCCTGAAATCGAGAAAAAGGGCGCACCAGCTTCTCCTGCCACTGCTTTAGCCAAAAGTGTCTTACCGGTACCCGGAGGGCCTACCAGCAGTACCCCTTTAGGAATTTTTCCACCAAGTGTGGTGTATTTTTTGGGATTTTTCAAAAAATCCACTACTTCCATTACTTCTTCCTTTGCCTCATCCAGGCCAGCCACATCGGCGAAGGTAATATTGACCTTCGTATTGCTGTCGAACAAGGTCGCTTTGGATTTGCCAATATTAAATATCTGCGAACCAGGACCGCCTGCACCGCCACCCATCCGGCGAAGGATGAAAATCCAGAGACCGGCAAAAATCAGCAGCGGGATGCCGTAGGTAAACAGAAAATCAGCCCACGGACGCCTGATATAGCTCGGGTCAATTTTGGCTTTTTTCTCTTTCAGCAGCGACTCATTCAGGCTCTTAATATTATCGAAGAATACCTGTGGCGGGCCAATGTTATAGACAAAATGAGGTTTATTGGGGTCATTCGTCTTATCATTTGGATTGATATCGGTATATGGCCCCTGTCCTAATTTATCTTTTTTGATATAGATATAAGCATCGGATTCATTCACGACTTCTACCTTTTCAATATCGCCGTTATGGGCCATGATTTCAAAATCAGCCCAGGTGATAGCGTGTTTAGGCGCGATCGTTTTGGCCATATAATAACCAACAACACCAATGGCTAACAGCAGATAGATCCAGGTAAAATTAAACTTAGGAAGGCCCCCGCCATCCCCGTCGCGACGGGGCTCATCAGAACCCCCATTATTTTTATTGTTATCCATTGAAAAAGAGATAAGTCTTTGGGATGTTTAAATTTCAGCGTATTCCGTCACCTTAGCATCGCTCCAAAGGTTCTCCAGTTCGTAGAACATTCTGGTCTCCGGGTGAAATACGTGTACTACTGTATTGAAATAATCCATCAATACCCAGCGGGCACTGGAGGAACCTTCAACGTGGAAAGGATTCATGCCCATTTCTTCCTTTACCCGTTTGTGGATACTGTCGGAAATAGATTTTACATGTACATTGGAGTCGCCTTCACAGATAATAAAAAAATCGGTGGGTGCATCGCCGAGGTGACGCAGGTCTAGTTGTACAATATTTTTACCTTTTTTGTCCCGAATACCTTCAATAATCCATTTATTAAGGGTTTCGGTGTCGATGCTGCGGCTGGTTGCCTGCCGCGTTTTAACAGCGGTTAAATTCAAAATGATGTTGATCTGATGTTTAAAATTACAGCGATATAGCCCAATTGGCCCCTACCGCAACAAATCTTAGATGTGAATATGAAATATTTTGCAAAGATACAATTATAAAATGACTTCCAATTACATGATATTTGCGTTTTTGTACCATCATGCATACCTTAAACGCAGTTTTCGTGGGAAAAGTTCTACTGCATTTCGACGAACTGCCCTCGACTAACGATTACGCACGGCTTATTGCCAACGAAGAGCATATTCCGGAAGGGACGGTGGTACAGGCTAACCGCCAAACTGCAGGCCGTGGACAGATGGGAGCGGTGTGGGAAAGTGCCCCGGGTGACAATCTTACCCTGAGTATTATCTTCCAACCAGTGTGGCTGCGTGCCGACCAGCAGTTTCACCTCAGTAAAGCAGTGGCATTAGCCGTTCACGATACGGTGCGGGAGGCTATCCAGGAAATCCTGCCCGATGCCGCGCTTCAAATCAAATGGCCCAACGATATCCTGCTGAATGGCCAAAAAATCGCCGGTATTCTGATTGAAAATACCATCAGTAGCCAACACCTCGGTATCTCTGTGGTGGGTATCGGACTCAATGTAAATCAATTGCAATTCTCGCCGGCCCTCTATGCCGCCGGATCAATGGCCACCGCGACCGGACAAACTTTCGACACCGATCACCTGGCCCAACGGCTGTTTGGTCACTTAGAAAAAAGGTACCTGCAAGTCCGGGATGGCAATACTGACCTGTTGCACGGTGAATACATGCGGAACCTACTAGGAGATAACCGGATGCTCACTTATGAATCGCTGCCAGATGGAAATATCTTTAACGGCACCATTACAGGCGTGGACGAACACGGACAATTGGTGATGTGGGCGCAGGGGAAGGAACGTCGGTTTGGGTTGAAGGAGATCAGGCTGCTTACCCATTGAAGTCATGTTTTTCATTAAAACACCATGAAAAAAGTCTATTTAATTGCTGCATTCATTTTGGCAACAGTCACTTTGCTTTTTATCCCTGGTATACAACCCCGGCTTGGGCTGGCAGTTGCAATCCATTCCTATTCCTATCAAAGTAATGATAAGGGTTTCCAGGCACTGGAATGCCCGGAAAAAGGGGCGACTTTTAACCAGGTCTTAGAAGGCTTTGAACAGTATAAATTAACCCATCAGCTTCTGGAATCACAGTTGCGAAGAACGTTCAAAAAGAACTATTTTGATTTTGGAGAATGGGCAGGGTATGGATCACACCCACAATGGAAGGTAAGGTATATGGAGTAATTACTCCGGAAGAACAAAATCAAACAAGTCTTTGACAGGAATAACCATATTTTATTCAGCTCCTTCTGGGGGGCACTGCTTCTTATTGCTGTTTTTTCATCCTGCAAAAAAGATAAACTTATATCCGATTCTTCTCCTGTAGAAAGCCAATTGGAATCATTTACTAAAGGAAATCACCTGAATGTACAAGATGCAAAAAACTGCTTCACTAAATTAAGGCAATCCATTGACCGGGCCGACACACTGCATTTAGATTCGATCACTCTTTTGATAAACCATATCAACCCGCTTTGGGATTTTGCTGATACTATTATGTATCAGGGAAATGTGCCAGTTCTAACAATTCCTATTGACTAGTGTATTGCTAATTTTCCAGGGAAAGAAGCATTTCTTGTATTTTTTAGTACACCAGATGGTCAAATGACGTACAGGTTGGTTCTTCTACAAAATGCTTCGGGTTATAACTCATCGGGAACCTATTTTCAAAACTTCACTGGCGACATTTTACAGGTTGATCCCGGTAATCATTTGGTTAAATATTACCCCGGTACAGCTAGCAAACATGAATCTGCTCGGATTAAATGTGAACTCTGGCACATTTATCACCTCATTCGTTGGACATCACCCAAATGTAACCAAGGCCGGCATTTTCCTTCAAAATATTCAGAATATCACGCAGGCATTACAGACCGGAAATCTCACCCTGACCGGAGGCGGGGTCCCGTTTTATATCGTAAGTGACCGTTTTGTTGAAGCTGTCAAATCAGCAGGACTCACTGGTATTGAATTTGAACCAATAGAAAAAAACGCTTATTTTAGGTAATTCATGACATATTTCACTTTAAGTATCGACCCATCTGCTGTAGGCTATTTCCCGCAAACCAGCTCTTTAAAAAATTATCAACGCAATCACCCCGATTCCTTTACCAATGCTCGCTTAAGATGTCCTATAAAAAATCTGTTAGTACCCGAAAAAATTGAACTGCGGGGGCAGGCAAAATGGACAGACTTATTAGGCAGTGCAGAAATTACAATACCTTATATTATTATTAGCCAGGCTTTTTGGGAAGTCATTAATAGCTGCAAAATACCGCCAACTTCAGAATGTTTCCCTGTTAAAGTCTCAAAAGGTGGAAAAACCGAAACTTATCAGATATTTACAGGAGGACCTGGATATCCGGAATTTATCGATTTCAACAAATCTCCGGCCACTTTAGAGCACATGGGCAATAAGTCCCAAAAAGAAGTATTTGTAAAAAACACAGCGGAATTTCAACAAATAAGAGCGGTTACGCACCCTCCGCTTTTCTTTATTATTAAAAAACCTAAACTCAATATTGAGGCAATAAATCTGGATATTTTTCGCTTGGGCCAGGGCTCTGGAGCACCGCTCTATTTCGTCTCAGAAGACCTCGTAATCAAGGCCCAAAAGGCGAATTTAAAAGGACTTCTTTTTACACCTGCTGCTGATGCAGGTTTTATCTAAAAAATCTTTCACCAACATGTATATCATTAAAATTCAAAAAATTATAAGCATTCTCAGTATCACTCCCGGTAGCCCTGAAGACCAGCATCCCGGAGCACCTGTGGAATCGCTCAGAATGCACGCTTCGGGCACGCACGCTGCTGCCGAACCATCAAAAGGCAGCGTAACAGCCTCGGTCGAACTGCTGCAAGGCGTACTGCCGGAAAACGGCAGAAAAGCATGGTTCCTGGATGGTAACTTTGCCCTGAATTGTTATCTGGTTGCCTCTCCCGGCAGCAACGAAGCGGCATTTTTTTTCAACCAGGTTTTTATGGATGGATTTCAAGCCGGAATGGCTGATTTTCTGATACCCGAAACCTTTGTAATAGGTATGAGTGATCAGGAATGGGAAAATATGCGGTACCCTGAGATGCAGGAAAGGCTGCTGCAATCCCTCGCTTTTATCTATTGTCCAAACAAAATTAGCCCAATCATGGATCTCGGGCGCAGCGCCTATATCCTGCAGCCTACCCAGGAAGAGAATCCTGTAATTTCGCACTTTTCGGGAAGCCCGAAATTGGGTGCCTGCGAAAAAATTCCTGTAAGCCGGAATGGCCGGCAAATGATCCATCTCGCTACTTTAAAAATGGACGAAATCACATCAACGTGGCAGGATATTACAACACCTGCGCTGCAATACCTGGGCTTTTACGTTGCATTAGATGAACTGGAAAATGGCTGGACAGCCGAAGAAGAGGTGGAGTGCTGTGTTCTGCACTATCAGCAACAAAAAGAAGCAAAATATAAAGATGATATAGATTATGTGGAAGCGGAATTTGTAACCTTTGAGGAGCGATTGGAATTGCCCGATTCCCAACACCCGGTAATCTATACACTCCACCTGAGCGATGAAGAATTGGAGCAATACGATGCCCTGAGAGAATGCTGGAATGAAATATTGGGTTTTGCCAACGTTGATGTGAGTAAACTGCTGGGTTATCCCGATTCTGTCCAGGAATGCGTCGCTTATGAGGCCGAACGCACAATCAATCAAGGTGCCCAGCCAGATGATGCCGATGCGGCCAACTGGATATTGCTCCTGCAATTGTCGCCTTATTCAGAGGATCTATCGCTCTTTGAATACTTAGGAGATGCGTCGTTCTATTTTATGATCCTGAAAAAGGATTTGGAACGCGGGGACTTCGGGGCGGTGAAGGTTATTCTTCAAAACACATAGACAATAATTCCGACTCTCCATACGTCCGACCCATCAACTGCACCCCAACCGGCATCCCGTTGTCCGGGTGTGTCCCGGCTGGCAGGGCGATAGCAGGCAAGCCACACAGGTTGGCTAATACTGTATAAATATCCGACAGGTACATCGCCGTAGGATCGGCTGATTTTTCACCGAAACGCCAGGCTACGCCAGGTGCCACCGGTATTAATACCGCATCGTAATCGGCCAGAATCGCATTCATCCGATCCTGTAATAAGCGGCGAACCTGTTGTGCTTTGGTGTAATAGGCGTCGTAATAGCCACTACTCAACACAAATGCGCCCAGCATAATGCGGCGTTTGACCTCGTCGCTGAACCCCTCAGAGCGCGATTTCAGGTACACTTCTTTGATATTAGTGGCGGTTTTCGACCGGTGCCCGTAGCGAATGCCATCAAAACGGCTGAGATTGGAAGATGCCTCGGCGGTTGTAAGAACGTAATAGGCGGGCACCACATATTCCAGCAAATCAAAATCAGTCGCTTCCACGGTATGCCCTTTTGCCCGAAGGTCATCGATAAATCCAAGGGTGATCGCGCGGATGGCAGGATCAATACTTTCACTTTCAACGGTTTGTGGGAAATAGGCGATGCGGGCGCCGGTTTTGGGCGTCCAATCTGCTGCTTTCGGGCTGGGGCGATCGGTGGCCGTACTGTCAAAATCGTCGGCGCCGGCACATATTTCCAGAAAAAGCGCAATATCCTGAGGGTTATGCGCCAAGAAACCTATCTGGTCGAAGGACGAACCATAAGCAATCAATCCGTGTCTGGAAATACGGCCATAAGAGGGTTTAAAACCCCAGATACCGCAAAAGCCCGCCGGTTGCCGAATGGAGCCACCGGTATCGCTGCCCAGTGCCACCAAACAGGTATCGGTTTGCACGGCTACCGCTGCTCCACCGGAAGATCCGCCCGGCACCCGTTCGGCATCGAGCGGGTGTTTCACCGGTCCGTACACCGAATTTTCGTTGGACGACCCCATGCCGAACTGGTCGCAATTGGTCCGGCCGATAATAATAGCACCTTCGGCAAGTAACCGTTCTACGGCTGTTGCCGAGTAAAGAGATTGAAATCCCTCCAGTATTTTGGAGCCGGCAGTTATCGTGTGGCCGGCATAACAAATATTGTCTTTAAGACTCACCACTGCACCAAACAGGCGACCCAGTTTTTCAGGCGCTTCCCGCAGGAGGCTATCGGTGGCATCAGCCTGTTGCAGGGCTTCTTCGCCCCACACTTCTATGTAAGCATTCAGGTCGGCAGTTTCGGCGACCCTTGTTAAATAGTGTTCCACTAAAGCGCGGCAAGTGACCGCGCCCGTGCGCAGGGCCGACTGTACCTCGGCAAGAGAAGTGTATTTTGGCATGAGCGCAAAGGTACGAGAATATTGATAACACTTCATTAGGCCGCCTAACGCAACAAGTCTTCGTATTACACGTAACTTTGCAGCATGACAAACTCCATTATCCGCCGTGTAATCATACTTGGTGCTTTCGCGATAGCCAGTTTGCTGGCTGTACAGACCTATTGGATTTTGCTTACCTACGACCTGCAGGAACGCGAATTCAACCGGAAAGTTATTCAGGCATTGCTCGACACGGCCAACAAACTCAGCCTTACTGCTGAGCCACCTTTCCCTTTGCCTTCCAAAAACCTGATTGTTCAGCCCTATTCTAACTACTATGTGGTGAACATCAACAACCAGTTCAAGCCGGGTGATTTAGAACACTATCTCAGCGAATCGCTGGAAAACCAGGGATTAAAAGAAGATTTTCACTACGGGATGTTCGATTGCTCCAGCAACCAAATGGTGTCAGGCAAAGTAATCAGGTACGATAAACACACCAATTTGTTCAATGCTTCCAGTACTGATGCCAATCTGCCAGCCTTGAACGACAGTGATTTTATTTATTATTTCGGAGTGCGATTCCCTGAAAAAAATGCCGATTTGCTGAGTAATATGCTGATTGTGGTGATCTTTTCTATTCTGATGCTCATTACTGCTGCATTTTTCATTTACTCGATGTTCGTCATTTTGCGGCAAAAACAATTATCGGAGTTGCAGCGCGATTTTATCAACAACATGACGCACGAGTTCAAAACGCCGATTTCCACAATCAATATCTCCACTGATGTATTTTTACAGCACGAGGCGATCAAAAACGACACGCGGCTGAACCGCTATGCCGGGATTATCAAGGAACAGGTGATGCGACTGAACACCCAGGTGGAAAAAGTCCTGCAATTAGCCCAGATCGAACGGCAACATCTGGAACTCAATAAAGAGCGGATAGACCTTTCTGAATTGATTCAAAATATTTCGCCTTCGCTGGAATTAAAAATTGGCGAAAAAAAGGGCCATTTGGTACTCGATTTAAGCGCAGCGCATGCCGTGGTATTTGCCGACCGGCTCCACCTCACCAATATTATGCACAACCTCGTGGATAATGCTGTCAAATACTCCAGACCCAATGTGCCGCCGGAAATCAAAATCAGCCTCCACGAATACGGCAGAAAGGTGACGGTAAGCGTACAGGACAATGGGCTGGGTATTTCTAAAGAGCATCAAAAACGGGTGTTTGATAAATTTTACCGCGTTTCCACAGGTAATGTACATAACGTAAAAGGATTCGGCCTTGGACTGTTCTATGTGCGGGAAATCTGCAAGCAACACCGCTGGAAACTAAACCTTAGCAGCGAATTGGGTAAGGGAAGCACCATAGATATCCAAATTCCGCAGGAATAACTTACCTTCGCGTTGTGTTAATATTTTTTCGCAGTAATCAGGTTTCAACAGGCATTTTGTTGGCCATTTTCACCCTGCTGGTGCACCTGCCCGCACTGCTCGGTTTTATTACGCCTGATGCTGCTCCCGCCGATGGGGCAGGGATGTTTTATAACCTTCTGTTTGGATGGTTAGCAGCGCAACCGCTGCTCTCTGCCATCGCATCAACATTGTTGGTTTTTATACAAGGACTATTAGTCAACTGGTTGGTCAATAACAGCCGCGTTAATCCTGAACGCAACTGGCTTGCACCATTGCTTTACGTATTGGTAATGTCCTGCGTGCCCGATTTTTTATTCCTGAGCCCCGCGATCGTCGCGGTCACCGTTATGCCGATCATGCTTCGGCTTATTTTTCAGATTTACAAATCGGCCGATCCAACAATGATCGTATTCGATGCCGGTTTTTTAACCGCTTTGGGTGCGCTTTTTTATATTCCCATGCTGTGGTTATTTCCGGTGATCTTGCTTGGCCTTACGCACCTGCGCAGCTTAAAACCCCGGGAAATAGCCGTTTTTATGACCGGCCTGTTCATTCCGGGTTTCCTCGGCTGGATTGTCGCCCTTTGGAATAATATGGGTGGAGGGTTTATTCAATTACATTTTTCCACCCTCTGGCAATTCTGGGATTTCCAGACCGACTTTCAATTGTCTACCTTGTTGCGCAGCAGCCTGCTATTGTTATTAGTACTGACAGTGCTCCTGAGTTTCAATGTCTATTACCAAAAAAGGCTGATGCAGGTCCAGAAATATAATAATATTCTTTATTGGATTATTCTGGTGACCTGCGTTACTGCTATTCTGCGCAAAACGCCATCTGTTGAGCATTTTGCCTTAGCAGGCACTTCTGTCGGCATTTTTATGGCGCTGAGCTTCCAGTCACTCAAAAATAAAGCCATCGCAGAAGTTTTGTTTTTCGGGCTTTTAGCGGTAATCGGCTTTGTGATGTTTATTTTTTAGCCGGTTAGTCCCAGGCTCCAATTACTAATACCATGTTTCAACAACAAATTCTCGAAGGAATTCCAGGGGTTTTACCAACCCCACAAACACCCGATCCGACCGTCAGTCATGCACCACGGCGCGTAATTGATGGCGTTTTGAACGCTGAAGAGCAGGAATTAGCAGTGCGCAATGCATTGCGTTATTTTCCCAATGAATGGCATGAATTGTTGGGCAAAGAATTTGAAGAGGAATTGCGGCTGTATGGCCGGATTTATATGTACCGTTTCCGGCCCACCTACGCGATGCATTCCAGACCGATCGCTGCGTACCCTGCGAAAAGTCAACAGGCTGCCGCGATCATGCTGATGATCCAGAATAACCTGGACCCCAAAGTAGCCAAACACCCACACGAACTCATTACTTATGGCGGAAATGGGGCTGTTTTTCAAAATTGGGCGCAATACCGCCTGACCATGAAGTACTTAGCCACCATGACTGATTACCAAACACTGGTGATGTACTCGGGACACCCCATGGGGCTTTTCCCCAGTCACCCTGAAGCACCCCGGGTAGTGGTAACCAACGGTATGATGATCCCCAATTATTCCAAAAAAGAAGACTGGAATAAATTCAATGCCCTCGGCGTCACCCAATACGGACAAATGACGGCCGGTTCGTTCATGTATATCGGCCCGCAAGGTATCGTACACGGCACCACCATCACCTTGCTCGGCGCAGGCAGAAGAATGGGCCTTGGTGCCGACAATTTGAAAGGTAAAATATTCGTTACCAGCGGATTAGGAGGCATGTCCGGCGCTCAGGCGCGCGCCGCTGTTATTACCGGATGCGTGGGAGTTCTGGCAGAGACCGACGGCGATGCCGTTGAACAGCGCATTGCAGACGGCTATATTTACAGGGAAAATGTCTTTACCGATCTCGCGCAGTTGGTAGCCAGGATGGAGGAGTGCCGCCACAATGGCACCCCTATTGCATTAGTCTACCACGGTAATATCGTTGATCTGTGGGAGTACTTTGTAGCGGAAAATATTCAGGTCGATCTGGGCTCCGACCAGACCAGTTGCCACAATATTCACGACTGCGGCTACAACCCCGTGGGTTACACTTTTGAAGAAGCCAAGCGCCTGCTGATCGAAGACAAACCCCGGTTTATGTCGGCCGTAGGTGAAACATTGCGCCGCCACGCCACAGCGGTCAATGCGATGAGTGAACGCGGTATGTATTTTTGGGATTACGGCAATGCTTTTCTGAAAGAAGCAGGCGATGCCGGTGCAGAAGTGTTCCGGCCGGGCAGTAAACCATTAGCATTAGGAGAGATTAGTGTATCTGCCTCCCCTTACCGCTATGCATCGTATGTGGAAGACATCATGGGGCCGCTTTGCTTTGATTACGGCTTCGGTCCTTTCCGTTGGGTATGTTGTTCCGGCGATCCGAAAGACCTGGAAAAAACCGACGCTATTGCTGCCCGCGTACTCCGCGAAATGTATGATGAGTCTCCTGACGACATCAAAGGTCAAATCAACGATAATATTATCTGGATCGAAAGCGCCAGTACCAATCTTCCTGTAGTGGGCTCTTTTTCCCGTATCCTTTACGCCGATGCGGAAGGCCGTATGCGCATTTCCAAAGCTTTCAATGACGCTATTGCTTCCGGCGAACTGGCGGGCCTGGTGGTATTGGGCCGCGATCACCACGATGTGTCCGGTACCGATTCACCTTACCGCGAAACCTCCAACATTTACGATGGCTCCCGTTACACCGCCGATATGGCCGTTCAAAACGTCATCGGTGATGCATTCCGGGGAGCCACCTGGATCAGCCTGCACAACGGCGGCGGCGTAGGCTGGGGCGAAGTGATCAACGGCGGGTTCGGTATGGTCATCGACGGCTCCCCTGAAGCTGATCGGCGCCTGCACGCCATGCTATTCTGGGATGTCAATAATGGTATCGCCCGCCGCGCCTGGGCCCGCAACCCCCACGCCCTGATAACCATCAAACGGGCCATGGAAAAGTACCCGGATTTGGTGGTGACAATACCGTTTATTTAGTTATAAGTTATAAGTTATAAGTTATAAGTTATAAGTTATAAGTTATAACTAATTACCAAAACGCCTCGCCCAATCAAACATCTCGTACAACACATGTTCCACACTTTCCTGCGCGCGGTATCCGTGGCTTTCGTAAGGAAGGAGCACGAGTCGGGCAGTGCCGCCGTTGCCTTTGATCGCTTGGTATAAACGCTCCGACTGGATCGTGAATGTGCCCGGATTGTTGTCGGCTTCTCCGTGGATCATCAACAAGGGCTTTTTGATTTTATCGGCATACGTGAAGGGCGACAAATTCTGGTAAATGTCTTTTGCCTCCCAATAAGAACGGCGCTCACTTTGGAAACCAAATGGCGTCAACGTGCGGTTGTAGGCACCCGAACGGGCAATACCGTAGGCGTAGTCGTCGGAATGGGCCAATAAATTGGCGGTCATAAAGGCACCGTAAGAGTGGCCGCCCACCCCCACGCGTTTGCGATCGATAATGCCTAATGAATCGAGGTAGTCGATAGCCGCACGGCCACCAGCCGTAATTTGTTCCACAAAAGTATTGTTCATGGTTTCCGGATCGCCTACCACGGGTACCGTTGCATCCATGAGCACAGCGTAGCCTTGTGTCACAAAAAACAAAGGGGAATCTCCCCGGTAAAAAGTGAACCGGTTGTCAGAGCCGCGCACTTGTCCTGCTGTGCTGGCGTCAGAATATTCCAGTGGATAAGCCCACATAAACAACGGAAGGCGCTGGTCGGGTTGGTAACTGGCTGGCAGATAAAGCGTGCCCGAAAGCGGGATGCCGTCTTTTCGATTGTATTTGACTAACCGTTTACTGATATTTGTCATTTCCGGAGCGGGATCTTTGAACTCTGTCAGCGCTTTGCGGCCGCTGCCGTCGATCATTTGCTCGAAAAAATTGGGTGGCTCCGTTTTGGTTTGGTGATTGGTAATAATTTTGGAATATCCTTTTCCGGCAAAAGCGACAAAAGATTCGAACGAATTAGGTTTCGATTTAAAAACCGTCACTTTTTCGCGGGTTTTAATATTGATTTTATCTAACCTCGGAAAACTGCCCTCTGGCGAGGCACCTTCCGTCTGAAAAAACAACCAATCGCCTTCCTGTGCCAGCACATATTCGCCATTCGGCAAACGCTGCTGCACGGCATCTCCCGGATTATTGTAATCGTCGTTGGCACTCAAACTAAACATGGTATCCGGTTTGGACGCATTATTGAGGTCCACTTTCCATACATCCACCCAACGGCGATCCCGGTCGTATTCAGATACCATACCGAGGTCTTTTTGAGTCGTCCATTCAACTCCCGAATAGCGGTAATGCAGTTGCATTAACTCCTTTGGTGCTGCAGTAAATGGTGCGGAAAGCACCACAATTTTATCACGGAATTCGGTTTTTTGCTTCGGATCTCCACCGTCTAATGCTTCTGCCCAGTACAGTTTTGCAGGGTACAATGCCTGCCATCCGGCTTCGCGCGGACCTTTGACCACCCCTTGTCGCGGCGTTTCATCGGTGACACCCGAACTGGCAACGGTGTACACTTTTTGGCCATTTCTATCCCATACTTCCGTAGAACGGGCAAAATCACTGTATTGAACCCGGTAACTGAACGGCTTCTTTAATTCGGTGACTAACAGATATTGTTCATCGGGTGACCAGGAGTAACCGGTAAACAGGCCAGGTTTTCCAATCATTTGCGATTTTCCGGTCATTATATTGATTAATGCCATTTGCGACGTTCCTAAAAAGGCAAACTGTCGTTCATCACTTTCTGATTTCAACAAGTCCTGGTAAGTCATCACCTGAGATTTTTTACCTAAGGTTTCGTCGACATTTGGTCCTGTTGGCACTGTTGTTATTGCCGGTTTGGGTCCGCGATTAGCAGGAATTTGTTTAACAAACAGCCGTTCGCTGTCGTCCATCCAACCAAAAGCACCACCTAATATATCATTCATATAAAATTTTCCTAAACGGGTTGCTTTCCCGGTCCGGGTATCGGCGGTCCACAGTTCGACACCTTGTTCGGTATCGACCCCGAAAGCAATATGGCGGCCATTGGGCGACCATTGGGGCATGCCGGAAAGGCGACCTTTCAAAGGCCGGGCAATCGTAACTTCTTTGCCGGAATCAAACCACCGTACTTTTACACCACTGAATTCTGTGATGCGTTGGCGACTGTTGAGCCCGGCATCTATCCGCAGACCGGCTAATTTCAGAATCGGGCGGGCCAGCGTTGCAATACCCGGATTCGGGTTGTAGTCCACCAGCATTAATGCATCTTTTTCAGGACTTACACTCACAAATGGCGTGGGCGGTGCTTCCACCATTTTCACCACATTGGCTGGTGGTTTTTGATACACCGATTGGGCAGTAGTACTAATAGCGACCAACAACGCAGCCGAAAGGAAAAGACAATTAATAAGTTGCTTCATTGTAAAAAATTGAAAAAATAAACACACAAACATAAGGATCTTCGCCGGTTCTTTGCGCATTCGTTTATACCTCATACTTTATACCTCATACTTCATCAATGCGCCCACCATCCACAAAAGACTGGATAGTACTCCTGCTCCTCGGCACCGTCTGGGGTTGTTCGTTTATTATGATCAAAAAAGCCGTACACGTGTTCAATCCACTGCAAATGACCTCGTGGCGGATGGTACTGGCATGGGCAGTATATCTGCCTGTGGCACTGGCATACTGGTCGAAAATTGACTGGACCAAGTGGAAATACTTAGCAGGTGTGGCATTTTTTGGTTCTGCGATTCCCAATTTTATGTTTGCGGTAGCACAACAGCATGTCAATAGCGGGCTTGCAGGCGTATTGAATTCTCTGACTCCCTTTTTCACCCTGCTGCTGGGCGTCAGTTTTTTTGGGATGACCTTCACCCGCAACAAGGCCATAGGCGTGTTGTTGGGCCTTACGGGTGCCGTTATCCTGGTTTGGTTCAACAGTGGCGGCACCGTGAGCGGTAATTTTTACTTTGCCGCCTTGTGTGTGCTGGCTACTATTTGTTATGCTATTAATGCCAATCTGGTGAATACCCACCTGCGGGAAGAGCATCCGGCTGCGATTGCCTCAGCGGCGTTTATGGTTACCGGAATCGTGTTTTTGGGTATGTTGTGGTGGTCGGGTGGTATCGAAGCGGCGCGTACGAATCCAAAAGGATTAGAAGGATTAGGATATGTCTTTTACCTGGCGGCTATTGGAACGGTGGTCGGCTCCATTGTCTATTTTTGGTTGCTTCAACGCACCAGCGCCATATTTGCTACATCTGTGACTTATTTGCTGCCCGTAGTGGCGTTGCTGATCGGCCTTTTGGATGGCGAAACTTTATCTGTCTTTGATGGTATCGGGACGGGGGTTATTTTGGCGGGGGTATATTTGGCGCGTAAATAAGGAGTCGATGGACGTGATGTCGATGGACGTGATGTCGATGGACGTGATGTCGATGGAACACGGATTAAACGGATTAGACACGGATTTAAAAGGATTTTTCCGAGTGGAATGTCAAAAGATCGTGATGTCGATATTACAAAATCGGGAGTTCCCTTAAAAGGATTTTTTTTTCCGAAAAATTCGCACTCGACATCACACTCGGGAAAATCCTTTTAAATCCGTGTCTAATCCCTAAAATCCGTGCTCCATTGACATCCAACTCATCGACATCGCGCTCGGAAAAATCCGTGCAAATCCGTGTCTAATCCGTTTAATCCGTGTTCCATCGACATCACGCTCGGAAAAACCCGTGTAATCGTTTGCTCAACATCACGCTCGGAAAAATCCTTTTTGATCCGTGTCTAATCTGTGTAATCCGTGTTCCATCGACATCACGCCATCGACATCACGCCATCGACATCACGCCATCGACATCACGCCCACTTAAAATGATATCGCCAATGCCGTAGTAAACGAAAAGTTGTAATGAGATGCCTGGCTTTCCAAAATAAAAATCGGGTCTTTGCTGTTCAACGCCCTGCCTTCAAAACGCAGCATGACATTGTCCTTGGGCAAATAATCAACATTGGCTGAAAAACCGGCAGTTTGGAACCCGTTGCTGTTCCCTCCTGACACAATCACTTCATTTTTATCGGCATAGTACTCAGCGCGCGCTGCAACACGCCACTTTTCGGAAGGGCTGTACCTGGCAATCACTACCGGTGTCCACCAAATATCAGCGCCATAGTCGAGCCGTTGCTCCTGCACACCAATATCGAAGCCAGCGGTAAGCCCGAATTTTGGACTGGCCTGCCAAACTGTATATAAATTATTAAAAAAACGCCACTGCTGGTCGCTTCCAGCAGATTCATTGCCCATAAATGTGCTCCAGTTGAGCGTAAGATCACCCGATGGTTTATAGGTCAGCTGCGTGCCGAATGCGGGTGTCTGTTGATTGTTAATCCTTCGGATACGTTGCCAGCCATTGAGCAGCATCCCGGAAACATAAAGTTTTTCATTGGGGGTGGTGTAACCCAGTTTGATGCCCGCTTCGTAATACGGCGAGTTGTCGGCGGCCATACTGCGCGAAAGCGTCCAACAATCTTTGCCCACCGCACTTTCAAAACCGATATGGGAAGGCATCACCCCGGCGTCGAGCCAGAGGTTGTGTTTTTTGGATAACTTAAACCCTGTGTTGGCTTCGTAGATATTTTTTAACAAGCCCTGTTCTGCACTGAGGTTGTACTCCGCATAAGTGCCAGCCATCAGGGCAAAATTGCCGCGCACATTGTCTTTGGCATAAGCGGCTTTTAAATAACCGAGATTGACGTTAATTTCATTGTGGCGTTTGTGGTTGTAAATAAATTCTGGCCGTTCGTGGTCCTTCGGGTTACCGGCATCTAAGGAATAATACGTTTCCATATAACCGGAAAAAGTGAGCGGATTGGTGCTGTCCTGTGCAAAAGCAGCCGATAAGCTGCATAAAAAGAGTGTTGAGGCAATAAGTCGTTGTACCATGAGGTGGTTTTAGTGAATGTAAGAAAGTGCAAGGTTAAGGGTTAAAACATTAACAACAGGGGACCCAAACAGTCCCATCAATGGTTGTTCCGTGTTTTTTTCGACTAATGCAGCAACAATTGCTTCATTTAGGCCCCGAAAATCAGACACTCTTTTTATTTGAACCGCAGGGAGAGGGAACTGAAAAACCGGCTTCCCCAACTCCATCGCAGATTTATTAACACATATAGCCCTTTATACATCCTCTGTAATTACATTTGCCACATCAACAGTCCGCAATTAACCCACCCATGACACAAGAACAAATCCGGCAATTAGAAAAAGAACTCTGGGATGCTGCCGATGCCCTCCGTGCCAACAGTAAACTCACCGCCGCCGAGTATAAAGACCCGGTATTGGGCCTGGTGCTCCTGCGTTTTGCCCAAAATAAATACGAAGAAGCCAAACCGGTCGTGGAAGCCAGTATTCCCGACGGACCACGCGGGAAACGCGCCGCCACCAAAGAAGATTTTTTGGCCGCAGGTGCTATTATGCTGCCCGAAGTCGCCAAATACGAATACCTCGCTGCCCTGCCCGAAAGCGCAGATATCGCCGACGCCATCAATAATGCCATGAAAATGATCGAGGCCGAATACCCCGATCTGCAAGGTAACCTGCCCAAAAATTACCAGGAATTTGAAAGCGACCTGCTGCGCGATCTTATCCGGGTGTTCAACAAAGACGCGGTGAAAAAGGCTACCGGCGATGTGTTCGGACGGATTTATGAGTATTTCCTCATGAAATTCTCCATGCAGGGAGCAGGCGCGCAGGAAGGCGGCGAATTTTTCACGCCGCCGAGTCTGGTGCAATTGATCGTCAATTTCATCGAACCCGACCACGGCATTATCCACGATCCCGCCTGCGGTTCCGGTGGTATGTTTGTGCAAACAGGGTATTTCGTCAAAAACCACGTCCACAAAGAAGTGAACGAGGCCATCAAATGTTACGGTACCGAACAAAAAACGAACAACACCAAATTAGCCAAAATCAACCTCGCCATCCACGGCATCGAAGGCAAAATCATCGAAGCCAACAGCTTTTACAGCGACCCGCACAACCTCGCCGGTAAATGCGATTTTGTGATGGCCAATCCGCCTTTTAACGTCAATAAGGTCGATAAAGGCAAGGATTTTGTCAAAAACGACCCGCGGCTGCCGTTCGGACTGCCCAAGGCCGACAATGCCAACTACCTGTGGATGCAGTATTTCTACAGTTACCTGAATGCGCAGGGCCGCGCGGGTTTTGTGATGGCGAGTTCGGCCACCGACGCCGGACACAGCGAAAAACTCATCCGGCAGCAACTGATCGACACCGGCGCAGTGGATTGTATCGTGAGCGTGAGCAACAATTTCTTTTATACCCGCTCGCTCCCCTGTCACCTGTGGTTTTATGACAAAGGCAAAAGACCGGAGAACAAAAACCATATCCTGATGATCGACGCCCGGAATGTCTTCCGGAAAGTCACCACAACCATCAACGATTTCAGCGAAGAACAACTCGAAGGACTGACCGCCATTATGAAATTGTACCGGGGCGAACAACCGCAGGTGCAGGCCGGCAATACCTGGTTCTCCGATCGTTTCCCCGACGGACAATACCAGAATATCGAAGGGCTGTGCAAAATCGTCACCATCGACGAGGTGAAGGCAAACGATTACAGCCTCACGCCCGGACGATATGTGGGCGTGACCTTGGTCGCTGATGACGGTTTTGATTATAAAGGGCGATTGATTGAAATCCAGGCGGAGCTGGAAGAACTGAACCGGGAAGCGGTGGAACTGGCAAAAACGATTGGGGACAATTTAAAGGAGTTGGTATGAGGGAGTGGGTAATAACTGAATTAGGATCAGTAATTGAAACCTTGAAAGGAGCTGCTTTTAAGAGCGCAAATTATGTAAGTGAAGGAATTCCGATTGTGCGGGTATCTGATTTTACAGATAATTCAATCTCTCAAAAAGAGATGATGTATTATAACGATCAGGATGCATCCTTTTTCCAAGCATATAGGCTACAACATTGGGACATATTAATTCAAACGGTTGGGTCATGGCAAAATAATCCCGCGTCTATAGTGGGGAAGGTTGTAAAGGTCCCCAAAGATCTTGAAGGTTCACTCTTAAATCAAAATATTGTAAAATTAATCTGCACACATTTAGTTGATAATAAATTTTTATATTATAGACTTAAAGATGACTCGTTTAAGTATTATACGCTTAGTGGTGCTCAAGGTGCCGCAAATCAAGCAAGTATAACTTTAAGTTCAATTAGAAAGTTCGAATTCCTCCTCCCGCCCCTCCCCACCCAGCGCCGCATTGCCTCGATCCTCTCCGCCTACGACGATTTAATCGAAAACAACCTAAAACGGATAAAACTGCTGGAAGAACTGGCGCAGCGCACTTATGAGGAGTGGTTTGTGAAGTTTCGGGTGAATGGGGTGGAATTGGCGGTGATGGAGGAGACAGGGCTGCCGGAGGGGTGGGAAAGGAAGAAATTAGGGGAATTTGTCAAAACATCTTCAGGTGGAACGCCAAGCCGCAAAAAAGAAGATATTTACTATCAAAATGGAACAATTCCATGGGTAAAAACCCAAGAGCTCAAAAATGGAATTATCATTGATACTCAAGAAAAAATAACAGCATTAGGATTAAAAGAATCTTCAGCAAAATTGTTTCCAGCTAAGACAGTTTTGCTTGCCATGTATGGGAATACGATTGGCCAAACCGCATTCTTATCTATTGCAGCCTGTACAAATCAAGCCTGCTGTGCATTTTTATGTGAAGACAGAAGTTATTTATCATATTTTTTGCATCTATTTTTAATTTTTAACAAAAACATGGTTTTAAGTTTTCGGATGGGTGCAGCTCAAGAAAACATCAGTCAGGAAATAGTTAGGACAATGGAAATAACTGCTCCTGATGAGTTCGTTTTGAAGAATTTTGGATTGATTATGCAAGATGTGTATGATCAATTAGAAAATCTAACTCTGCAAAACTGCCTTCTCAAACAATCCCGCGACATCCTGCTGCCCCGGCTGATGAGTGGGGAGCTGGAGGTATAAACAATCCGAACAACCTTAACTTATGCGCATCTTTTTTGGTAAAATTACACCCAAAACAAATCCGTTGCAATTCGAGCAGGGATTTTATGAAACGGATACACCTAAAATGTTTGGTGATATTGACGTTGGCGATTTTGCATTCGCTATTTCCGGTTCCAGAATTGAACTATGGAAAGCAAAAACATGGTCAAAAAATAAGCACCGGCTGGATTTTGATAAGGTAATTACCACTTTCGATTGGCAAACCAATAAATTAATTGCGTTCAAATATTTTAAAATTGACGCCATTTTGTCGGTAATAACCGTGCGCTCATCACCAAACGCTTTTTTTGAAATTCATCAGGCAAAATATATTTCAGAACAGGAATTGAGCAATTTTGAAACGTACCGGGATGAAGAAAATTTTAGAAAAATAATTGTTTACAAAAAAGAAGAAGACTGTAATTCCAATGCTGAAGACGTACAGATATATATTGACAACAGTGGGAAAATAAATCTTTTCAAGTCGCCTTTTTTAGATGAAAAGTCATTTGCAAATTTTGAAGACCATACCAGTTTTATTGGTAAAGGGCAATCCAAAAAAGATTCCACTTTAAAAATTTTCAAAGAAATTAAATCTTTCCCAACGGTATTCACCTACGATCAGGTGAATTTAAGGCAGCTGTATGATGCATTTGCAGTTCCGTATAAATCAAACTCCACATTGTTCGAAGAAGATGTTCCAGACGTTCCGGCAAGCAACTTAAACGAAAATCTTATGAAAAGATCGCTCAATACCATCCTCTTCGGCCCTCCCGGCACCGGCAAAACCTACCATTCTATCCATCATGCGCTTTCAATTGTGGAAGAACGATCTATTGAAGAAACTTTGCAAGAACCAAGGGAGGAAGTGACCAGGCGATACAAAGCATACGTTGAGCGTGGGCAAATCGTTTTTACCACCTTTCACCAAAGCATGAGTTATGAGGATTTTATCGAAGGGATAAAACCTGCAATGGAGACGGAACCAAATACCTCCGGTCCTCAACCATTAGGGTATCATATCCAGCCGGGCGTTTTTCGCCAGATATGTCAGGATGCGCAAAGTTTTCAATTTGTAGAAGACCATATCCAGGAAGAAGGCCTTAATATCAGCGTGGCGGATTTAGAAAAGGCTGACTTTTACAAAATGTCACTGGGCGATACTTATGACCCGCAGGATCAGCAAGTTTTTGAACATTGTATAAAAAACAACTGTATTGCTTTAGGCTGGGGTGGCGACATCGATTTTACTTCTGCTAAAAATGAGGAGGACATAAAAAAATTATATCAGGCGAATGGTGTCGAAATAAAACCACGTGATTTCGGCGTATTTGCAATAAAATGCTTCAAGTTTTGGTTAAAAGAAGGAGACCTGGTATTTATATCCAATGGGAATGCCAGTATTAGGGCATTGGCTAAGATCAGTGGACCTTACTATTTTGATACCAATTCAGGTATTGGCTACAATCAGTTCAGGAAAGTAGAATGGGTTTCCAAAAATCTGCAATTACCTGTGCTGCAAATTTATCCCAGGCGGTTTTCCCAGCAGTCCATTTACGGACTGTATTCCCATGAGGTTAAACGGGATGTATTGAAAGAACTGATCAAAAAACCCGACATCATAAAAAAGAATTACGTCCTCATCATCGACGAAATCAACCGCGGCAATATCTCCCAGATTTTTGGTGAATTGATCACCCTGATCGAGGAAGACAAACGCCTTGGTAAAGAAGAAGCACTCACCGTTACGCTGCCCTACAGCAAGGAGCCATTCGGCGTGCCGCCTAATCTTTACATCATCGGCACCATGAACACTGCCGATCGCAGCGTGGAGGCTTTGGATACGGCTTTGCGGCGGCGGTTTTCTTTTGAGGAGATGCCGCCAAAATATGATCTGGAAGGCCTGGAAGGTGAATTATTCGGGTATCCGGCGAAGGATATTTTATACACGATCAACGCCCGTATCCAGCGGTTATTGGACAAAGACCACCTGATCGGTCATGCATATTTTCTGAATAAAGACGAAGATGCGCTCATCACGGCTTTTTACAAAAATATCATTCCGCTGCTGCAGGAGTACTTCTTCGGCGACTATGGCAAAATCGGGTTGGTGCTTGGGAAGGGTTTCGTGCGAAAAAAAGAATTTAAGGATACAGGATTTGCCGATTTTGAAGATTACCAGGGGGCAAATGATTTTGACCAGCGGGATATTTTTGAAATCATCGATTTGAAGGATAACAAGGAAGGTTTTCGGAAAGCTATTGAACTGTTGATGCGGATAATGGGTTAGCCATAAGCATTGGCAATCCGTTGATTCTATTTTGTCACTTTAAAATCGGGATGGAATGGAGTTCGTTCGTTTTTAGAGGTTTTCCTCAGTTCCCTCACTTCGTTCGGAATGACAGATCTTTCGTTTTAGAAGGTATTCCCGGTTATTTCGCTGCGCTCAATAAGGAGCTCCGGAACCCATGTTGAGCGTAACGAACGCCCTGTCCTGAACGAAGTGAAGGAATACGGGGATACCTTCACTAAAAACAAACGCCCTGTCATCCCGAACGTAGTGAGGGAACTGAGGGAACCAGCACTCTACGAACAAAGAATACCGAATTGCTCAAATTTTCGACATAATATACCCATTTTCGCCTTATTAATGAACAAACCACATTGAGTAAACAAGAACCACATATTACCCTATTCGAACACGAAATACTCCGGTTCGATAAGCGCATAAAAGCGGAGCAGGACTTGTACGAAGCCCTGGAGCGTTTTCACGGAGACGGGGTTCCTTATTTCAAACTCCTGAACAACGCCGTTCAGTTTAATGAGCATGTCGGCGTGATTCAGGTCGGCAGTACCCTGATCGAAGTGCTGCCCAAGGCGGATAAAAAGTCAGTTGATAAAGCCAAATGGCAGGACATTTTGATCGGTATGATGCGCGCCGTATATGGTTTTGACGTCAAAACAACCGGCCACGGCCATCTGCGGCTCCAACAAAATTCCATCCTGCACCTGTATTTTGAAATGTTTCTTCAAGCCGTAGAATACCTGCTGCACACGGGTTTAGTGAAACAATACCGCAAAAAGGAAGGTAATGTGACGGCTTTGAAAGGGCGTTTATTGTTTTCCAAACAATTGCAATACAACCTGACGCACCAGGAACGATTTTATGTGCAGCATACCACTTATGACGCAGAGCACACCCTCCATCAGATTTTGTACAAAACGCTCCGGCTGCTGCGGCAAATCAACGTCCATCCGGACCTGCACAGCCGAATCGGCGGTTTGTTGCTGAATTTTCCTGAAATGCCCGATCTGCGCGTATCGGACGCCACCTTCGAAAAATTAGTACTGAACCGCAAAACCCAACGGTACGAAAAAGCCATTGATATTGCCCGCCTGCTGTTGCTGAACTACCACCCCGATGTGAGCAAGGGCAGGAATCACGTGCTGGCATTGATGTTCGACATGGATAAATTATGGGAACAGTTTGTATACGTCAGCCTGAACAGGCATAAAGTACCGGGCACAGTCGTGCGCGATCAGCACAGCAAAGATTTCTGGCAACCGGAAAGAGGCCGGAAATCCACGCTGCGGCCTGATATATGGATTTTAAAAGACGGAAAAAATATAGTGCTGGATACCAAATGGAAAAACATCGGCACCGGCAATCCATCGCCCGAAGATTTGCGGCAGATGTATGCGTATTGTGATTATTTCGACGCGCAGAAGGCGGCGCTCGTGTATCCGGGAGAAAGTTTCGCTGCCCAGGGCGGCACCTTTCTGGAAATGGAAAGGGGAAAAGAAAAAATATCCAAACAGTGTGGCGTAATTTTGTTATCTGTAAATCCGGATATCAAAGCGTGGCAATTGCATATCAGTGAAAAAATAAACCTGTGGGCTGTCGAAACCTCCTCAGTTCAGATCCAATCAGCAAAAACACCATAACATGGCCTACGAATACTCCGAAGATGGTTTGATCGAAAATGCCACCGAACAGGTATTGCTGGAACTCGGTTGGGAAATCCAAACCGCCTGGCGACGGGAAACCCTCGGCCCCGGCGGTCTGTTGGGGCGCGACAACAAATCGGAGGTCATCCTGAAAAGGTACCTGCGGAAAGCACTACAAGCATTCAATCCCGGTCTGCCCGACACCGCCTACACCCAGGCCATCGAACAAATCGAACAAAAAAGTGCCGATAAAACCCTCGGTAGGATCAATAAAGAAAAATATGCGCTGCTGAAAGAGGGCGTACCGGTAGCGTTCACCAACCAGGCGGGCGAATTGGAAAAACGGAAACTCCGGATATTTGATTTTGACCATTGCGACAATAACCACTTTCTGGCCGTTCGGCAATTCGAAGTGGTGGGAGAATACTACAACCGCCGCCCCGATATTGTCGGTTTTGTGAACGGTATTCCGTTGGTATTCTTTGAGTTAAAAGCCCATCACACCGATCTCCGCAACGCTTATGCCGACAATATCACCGATTACAAAGACACCATCGATCCGGTTTTTCATTGCAATGCTTTTATCATCCTGAGCAATGGCACCGACGCCCGGGTGGGCACTGTCACCAGTCCGTACAAATTTTTTCTGGAATGGAAACGGATCACCGAGGAAGAGGAAGGCATCGTCAGTTTGGACACCATGTTGCGGGGCGTCTGTTCGAAGCCGAATTTGATGGATATTTTTGAGAATTTCCTGTTGTTCGACGACAGTGGCGGCGATGTGGTGAAGATCATGGCCAAAAACCACCAGTTTATCGGGGTGAATAAAGTGATTCACCAAACCAAAGACATCGAAGATCTCAAAGGGAAATTAGGTGTTTTTTGGCATACACAAGGGAGTGGCAAATCGTATTCAATTGTTTTTATTTGCCAGAAAATCCACCGGACATTCGGCGGTTCCTATACGTTCCTGATCGTATTGGACAGAAGCGAGCTGGAACGGCAGATTTACGACACGTTTACAGGGGTAGGTGCAGTGACCAGCAAAGCCGTTATCGCGGGCAGCAAATCCGGCATTACGGGCAGGGATCATCTCCGGGAATTGCTCCAGGAAAACCATCGGTATGTTTTTACCCTCATCCATAAATTCTCCATCGATCCCAAAATCGAAAGCGAATACCCGCTCATCACCGACCGGAAAAATATTATCGTCATCTCCGATGAAGCGCATCGCACCCAATCTGGCACTTTTGCCCGGAATATGCGCTTCAACGGCATTCCCAACGCTTCTTATCTGGGATTCACCGGTACGCCCATCATCAAAGACGAACTGGAACTCACCCGGAATATTTTCGGGGAGTATGTGTCGGTCTACGATTTCAAACGGGCGATTGAAGACGGTGCCACTCTGCCACTCCGCTACCTGAACAGGGGCGAAAAACTGGGGATCGAAAATCCGGTGCTCGATGAGCAGATGATGGAAATTCTGGAAGACGAGACCATTGACGATGACAAAAAACGCAAACTTACTTACCTGTTCCAGAAAGATTATGTGGTGCTGACGGCGGAAACCCGGCTGAAAGCCATTGCGAAAGACTTGGTTTGGCATTTTAACGAACGAGGCTATCAGGGCAAAGCGATGCTGGTGACCTTAGATAAGCCAACGGCGGTCAGGATGTACGAATTCATCATGGAATACTGGCCGGAGTATATCGCCGGCCTCCGGAAACGTATCGAAAAAGCCGCCGATATCGAGGAACAACAGGAGTTGAAACGAAAACTCCAAAAAGTGGAAGAAACCGAGGTGTGTGTCGTGATCAGTTCGGAGCAGAATGAAGTAGATAAATTCCGAAAAATGGAACTGGATATTGGTGTACACCGCAAAAAAATGAGTACCCGGGATCTGGAAAAAGACTTTAAGGATGAAGACCATCCATTTCGCCTGGCGATCGTATGCGCGATGTGGATCACCGGTTTCGATGCGCCCTGCGTATCCACCGTTTACCTTGACAAACCCATCAAAGGCCATACCCTCATGCAGACTATTGCCAGGGCCAACCGGGTATATGACGACGAAAAAGAAAACGGTTTGATCGTCGATTACGGCAATATCTACAAGCAACTGGAACTGGCCTACTCGACGTATGGCGAAGGCGGTAAAACGGGCGGTGGGACAGGCGGCAGTTCCGACAGCCCGAAGCGCCCGGTGGAATTACTGGAAGGTCTGGCCATTGAGTTAAAAGAATCGATCCGGCAGACCAAAGGCTACCTGAAAGAACTGGGGTTCGACCTGGACGAACTGAGTGCCGCAGAAGTACCACCGATGGGAAAAATTGCCCTGCTCAAAAAAGCCGCTGATTGTGTCCGTCTGAACGATACTTCGCGCACTAAATTTGAAGTGATGGCGCGGGAGGTTTTCCGGAAGTACCACGCCTTGTATCCCGAAGAACAGATCAAACCGTTTGTGCGGCAATTCAATGCCATAGAGGCCATTTATCAGCAACTCAACCAGCAAACCAAGTCGGCCGATGTCATTTCCATCATCATGGACCTGCAAAAGATCGTAGATGCCAGTATCACCATTGAAGACAATCAGGCGCAGGAAGGCGACGGCGTTTATGTGGATTTATCCAAATTAGACTTCGATAAACTTAAAGCGGCATTTGCCAAAACAGACCGAAAAAATACCGTTGTTTTCGACTTAAAAGAAGCCGTCGACAAACAACTCGGTCAGATGATCCGGGAAAATCCACTGCGGCTGGCGTTCTACGAGCGCTATCAGGAAATCATTAAAGAATATAATAAAGGCAAAAGCTTAGAAGACACCATCAAGGCGTTCGACAGCCTGAGCGACTTCATCCAGGACCTGAACGTAGAAGATACCAGGGCCATGCGCGAACAATTAGACGAAGAATCGCTGGCGATCTTCGATCTTTTGCGGGAAGACAAAAAATTGACTCCCGCAGAAATAAAGTCCGTGAAAAAAGTGGCTGTCGATGTACTGGACCAACTCAAAACCGAGAAACTCCGGATTGAAAAATGGCGGGAAAGCCTGCAGATCAAGGCGCAGGTAGAGGTGATTATTTTTAATACGTTACAATGGTTGCCCCAAACCATCTACTCCGATCAGGATGTCAAAGAACGGTCAGTGAATGTTTTTCAGCATATTTATACGAGTTATCCGGGTGGGAATGGGAGTGTTTATGGGCGGGTGGGGCACTAAATACCATTCAGAAAATCCCAGGCATCAAACCATACCGACTTATCTACCACATACATTAATTCGATAAAATCAGTTTCGACAGAGAATACAATACCGGTAGGTGCAATAACCAGATTAACGATAGTTTGCACATCATCTTTGTTCATCAGTTTGTAAAATTGGCCGGTATTAATGCAGGATTCAATGTGCGCTCTTACCAAGCTTTGCAGTTGAATATCATTGGCTTCTATAAATTTTTGGCCGAGGATCGTATTTAGTTTTTCACGGGCATTTCTGTATAGGTGGCTGGTATCTTCAATAAACTTATCAGTTTTCCAGAGATTCATCTTTGACTGCGCATGTGCCCGATAAGATTCAATGAGGTATGACTCCAATGAAGGTGGATTGATTTGGATTTGCTTAAAGTCAAGCCATTTGGCAAGCAACCGGCTGAATTTGTTAAAATCAGTCAGCAGCGTTGATTCAAACGTATAAGCATCAGCAATACAGGTTTTTAAACCAATTTTGGATTGAAAAAGAGTAGGCAGCGCAGAAAGGTGTGTATCGTTCAGAAAATCGCGATCCATCACCAAGACCGATTTCCCCCAAAGCGTTTTTTGATTTTTGACGTTAGAAAGTACTGTTTTATAGTGAAGGATATTTTCCAGCACTTTGCTCACCCCTCCCAAAACCCAATAAGCATATTTTTTGGGTCTGATTTGTTGACGGAACAAAATATCAAAAGCACGTGCATCATCTTCACCTTCCACAAAAAGTAAGACATCGGCCTCCACCGCATTGATAAAGTCAAGTCCGTTGGTCGAACCAAGCGAACTAATAATGGGCCTGAGCGCAGTTGGAAAAATTCCACTAAACCTGGAACCAATTTTTTGCATCTGAGCTGTTCCTACATTTTTATAAACACCTTCCGGCTTGGGTTCCAAATGAAAAAGATTAGCAATATTAGCACTACGGATAAGTGCTTCATTATGAGTGGTTACAAATATCTGATTATCTTTTTCAAACTTGGTGAGTACCAGCATCAGCCGGTTCTGAATATCGCGGTGAATATGGCTGTCTGGCTCATCTAACAAAATGATATTCATATCTTTACCACGACTGTCAGAATGAAAAAGATTGAGCAGAATCTCAATAATTTGTAACGTACCGCTGCCTAATAGTGCAATATCTTTGGCCGTATCCTGAGGTGTGAGTTTTGCATTAAAAATGACATTGGTATCCCGCTGAATATCGCTTTCTGTTGTGATTTGGATAGATTGCCTGTTATCAGAAAGAATATAAGACAGGTCAGCTAAAAATCGTTGAAAAACCGCAGGATCAGGATACCGGTAAAGCGCATAAAGCCTGTTTCTGAGCACACTTACAGAAGACCTGTTGACAATAGCATCTGCGACTTGCGGCTGGGTTGCAAATGCTTCTACCTGTTGAATAGCGGCAATGGGTGAGGCATAGAAAAAACCGACAGGATTGGGCAAATTTTGAAAAAAACGATTGAACTTAGCAAAATCATAGGTTGTGAATTGGTAAAGTTCAATTTTATAATTCATCCCCGACTCCGTAATAATGAACGGTATTCTTATTTCTTCCTTTGCCTCATTTTCAATAACAGCGGTCAATTCAATATGCAGCCTGCGATCACGTTGGTGAAATAAATCTTCAAAATTAGGACAGCGCACACTATTAATTTGCTCAAAAGGAAAGTATTTGACTAACGTATTTCCCAATACCCATTGGCCATTTTTATAATTACGGGTAGATCTTTTAGCCTGCATAATCAGCTTTGAGAAGGATTCATGCCATAATGCAAGCGCCTCCAAAACGGTGGTTTTACCGGAATTATTCATGCCGGTAAAGATGTTTAAATCAGGGTTGAAAATAATGTGTACAGACTTGAATGCCTTAAAATTGGCAATATAAAATTCCTTTATATGCATGATTTAATCAGAAAATTGGTAAAATGGTGTGCAAATATAAGCGGCTTTTCTTAAACTTGACAACAGAAGACATTCGCCATTTTATTCGATTGCGGGCCTTATCCCAAGACTGAAGTTCAAAATATCTAAAAACGATCCTACTTGCATTTGATATGTATAGTTTTTGCCAAGAAGTATACACATCCAGAGCGACATGTATACTTTTAGGCAAAAAGTATACATATCGTCCCCGACTACTCATTTTGCAATTATAGAAACCAATTGTAGTATCTAAAGAGGTATTGTGGGGAAGAGTTGGAATTTCACAACGAAGAAAACGATATCCTAAAACCACATCTCATCGACATCACATTCGGAAAAATCAGTATCTAATCCCCCCAATCCGTGTTCCAATCTCGCATAGTGCCCATCAATTCACATAAATTCAGCAAATCTTTTCCGTTCTTTACCCCCAAATTCACACCACGCGTATGAAAATATTCTGCATCGGCCGCAATTACGCCGAACACGCTAAAGAACTCAACAACCCTGTGCCCACTGGCGAGCCGCTCATTTTTATGAAGCCTAATACCGCGTTGTTGGTCAATAACAAACCCATCTATTACCCGGACTATACCAAAGACCTGCATTATGAAGGCGAAATCGTGTTGCGCGTGGCCAAAAACGGCCGCTCTGTGGAACCCGAATTCGCTTCCCGCTATTACGATGCCGTAGCATTTGGTATTGATTTTACAGCGCGTGACATTCAGGACCGGCTGAAGTCTAAAGGCCATCCCTGGGAAATCGCCAAAGGATTCGACCGCTCGGCACCGCTCAGTAAGTGGGTGCCGATGGAAGACATCCCGAATATGGCCGATATCCATTTCCAACTGAAAAAAAACGGCGAAGTCGTCCAGGACGGGCACACCCGCGATCTGATATTTACCTTTGAGTCGCTGATCTGTCATATCTCCAAATATTTTACCCTCCACAAAGGCGATATGATTTTTACCGGTACCCCCGCCGGCGTTGGCCCTGTCCAGATCGGTGATACGCTCGAAGGGTTTATGGAAGGAAAACACTTATTAACGTGTCAAATAAAGTAATGAAAGGACTAATTCTCGCCGGCGGTCTCGGCACCCGACTATACCCGCTTACCCTCGCTGTCAGTAAACAACTGATGCCTGTGTTCGACAAACCCATGATCTATTACCCGCTGAGTACGCTCATGCTGGCGGGTATTCGGGAGGTGGCGATTATCTCCACGCCATACGACCTGCCAAAATTTGAGCACCTGCTGGGCGATGGCAGGGAACTGGGTATGTCCTTCACCTATATTGTGCAGCACGTTCCCAATGGACTCGCGCAAGCTTTTGTACTGGGCGCCGATTTTATCGGAGACGACAATGTTGCGCTTATTCTGGGCGATAATATCTTTTATGGTGCCGGATTAGGCGAAATGGTGCGCTCCTGCGAGCATCCGGAAGGTGGCATTATTTTCGCTTACCAGGTGGCCGATCCCGAACGATACGGGGTAGTGGAATTCGGGCCAGACCTGAAAGTAATCAGCATCGAGGAAAAGCCAAAGAAACCCAAAAGTCATTTTGCTGTACCAGGATTGTATTTTTACGACAACTCCGTGGTAGAAATCGCCCGCAACCTGCAGCCAAGTCCGCGTGGCGAATACGAAATCACCGATATCAATCGCGTTTACCTCGAACAGGGGAAATTAGCGGTACGCGCCATGGGCCGCGGATATGCCTGGCTTGATACCGGCACCCACGGGAGCCTCATGCAGGCCGGCCAGTTTATCCAGACCATCGAAGAACGCCAAGGCCTCAAAATCGGCTGCATCGAAGAAATCGCCTGGGAAATGGGCTTTATCGACAATGAACAACTCGAAAAACTGGGACATAAATATTTGAAAAGCGGGTATGGCGAGTACCTCCTCAGACTACTGCTTTAGTTATGAGTTATGAGTTATAAGTTATGAGTTATGAGTTATGAGTCTTTTGATGTCCTCCGTAGATTATTCCGTAGATCAAACATCCAAACCGATCAGGTTTAGGGAGAATTGAAAAAAAAATCTACCCGCCTATCTACGAAATACGCTACGGAGGACATCAAAAAACTCATCACTCATAATACCCGCCTATCTACGAAATACGCTACAGAGGACATCAAAAAACTCATAACTTATAACTTATAACTCATAATACGCGCCTATCTACGAAATACGCTACGGAGGACATCAAAAAACTCATAACTTATAACTTATAACTCATAGCTAAATAACTACATAAAGTCAATCAGCGTCCCATAATCATCCCACCTGGCATCTTCCCTTTTCATTTC
Organism: Saprospiraceae bacterium; assembly: GCA_044350415.1. Lineage (GTDB taxonomy): Bacteria > Bacteroidota > Bacteroidia > Chitinophagales > Saprospiraceae > M3007. The sequence goes on from JBILHQ010000034.1 coordinate 34,583, forward strand.
GAGGAGTTCGGTGAGGGCCTCTGCGTAAAGATTATCCAATGCTGACGCTGTGCGTTCCGTTCGTATTTCCAGCATACCTTTTTGCAATTGTTCGATGCGCCAGGCGTAAGTCTTTTGCATTTTAGCCAAAATCCGGTCGCAAACTTCCGCGTGGTTGTCCTGCCCTTTTCCGGCAATAATGGCCTCTTTAAATGCTACTGGATTGCGGGCGATCATTTTGCCCGATTCCAGGATAAAATAAGCGGTATGCGGCCATTGACCGGGAGAAGGCAGCAGATGGGCATACAGCACCAACTGAAGGTCTTCTTCGTTCTGAATCAATTCTTTGCGTTTGGTGGCACCGCTCCATTTCAGGTCGACGATGGCCTGTTCATTGCCGCGTTTCAAAACCAGATCAGCTTTACCGCGTACAGGGGCACCGGAGAACACGCCCTCCAGCGGCAATTCGGTGGCCGCCACTTCCCAATCATTGGAACGGAGCAGGCTGATGAGGTTCCATGCAGCATTTTTCACCTTGTTTAAAAAGGTTTTTCGCTCCGGTTCCCGACCGTAAAGTAGCAATGTTGCACCTTCTTTGCGCAGCAGGTCATCGGAGCGGTCATCGATCCATACGCCTACTTGTTTTTTATCAAAAGCCGAAAAATCTTCTTTTAGCAAAAACTCAAAAAAGCGGTGCGCCAGATTCCCCAACAACCTGTTGTCGCGGGCGACGGTCAGCAAATTGGACGGATACAGTCCCACCTGCTGCCGCAAATACCAGCGGTGCGGGTAGTAAAATAAGTTTTCGAGTCCCGTAGGGGTTTCATGGCGCTGTGCGGCAGTCTCTTGCCAATCCACCCGGATATGTGGCCGGTGAATACTACCACTATTGGCAGGAACCAGGTCGATACCTGGCAATTGCAGCCATTGCGACAAACGCTGCCGGTCTTCCGGTTGGTTAATATGAAATGTGCAGGATTGCAAGTCGCCAAACAATGCCCCCAAATCAGCAATTAGCAAACTATGTACAGAAGGCATACCGCCACTTTGTTCGGGTACGAACAGCAAAAGCCGTTCCTGGGTTTGCAATACAGGACGCGCGCGGGTCAGAAGACGCCGCTGAGCCAGAAGACGTGGGTGCTCAGGTGCGGTGTGGTTGGATGCTAACCAGGCGCGCTCTTCTGGTTGCCAGAAATCGGAGGGTGGCACGTCATTTTCAAACAAGCAATTCCACCAAATCATCTCGCGTGCTGGCGTGAGTGCCGCACCAGGCTGGTGAAAAAAAGGATAATGCCCAGCTGAGGTTTCCGCAAACTGCGTTGGCGCAGGCTCAACTATCGTCCGGACAATCCGCTCTAATTCGAGAAAAGTGATGCGCTGTTCAGGCAAGGTTTCCAACAATTCCCGAATACGCCGCGCTTGCTCACCGAGTACCGGCAAGGAACTGTCCTTATTGCCCGATTGTTCGTA
>JBILHQ010000036.1:0-35752 GCA_044350415.1 Saprospiraceae bacterium
GAATACTTATGCTAATGAGGTATTGCGGAAACTCGCCAGGAAGGAAGAACTTTTTGGACTGACCGGGGAGCAGGTTATTCTCGGGATGCTGGCCAATCCCAAAGAATGGTATGATGCGCCCATTATTAAAGTGGGGAAACATGAGGACGTTCGCAAATTGCTCCAAATAAGCGATATAATGGCTTCTTACAGCGATTTTTTTGGTCAAAATGGGGAGTATAAACTACGGGATGCCGCAAGAAATGCTTTTAATATGGCCCCCAGAGATCGGGGTGTTTTTGAAAAAGAAATCATAAAAATAGATGAGAAATTAAACATCTGCAGCATGATTTTTTCGGGTAGGTTTTTGAAAGTATTTCCTGTTCCAGGCGATACTTCTTTTACCTGGCAGTCGCCGGAAGATATGCCCCACCAGCACGAAACGGCTTCCACTGGCTCTATTGTTGATCAATTTTTACCGATGTACATACCCGCATTACAGGCAGCTATTCAAAGCAACGACTGGAACCTGACCAACAGGATGGTGGAAGAACTGAGCCAATACCAGCAAAAGTATGGCGGTATAGTGTTACCATCGAGCAGTACCGTAAATGCAGAACTTACGCTCAATAAACTGAATATATTCAACCGCCTGGATGGACTGTATGGCGTGTTAGGGCTTGTTTTTCTGGGTTTATTATTCACTTCTGTATTCAAACCTCAAACCAACCTCAAATGGCCATTCAAAATAGCATTCGGCCTTTTGGCTTTTGGCTTCCTGATGCACACGACCGGACTTGGACTGCGGTGGTATATTTCGGGGCGTGCACCATGGAGCAACGGGTATGAATCCCTGATTTATATTGGTTGGACCACCACTTTGGCCGGTTTAATTTTTGCCAGAAAATCATTGGGCGGATTGGCTGCAACAACTGTGCTTGCTGCCACGATTCTGATGGTTGCAGGCCTGAGTTGGTTGGATCCTGAAATCACACCGCTGGTGCCGGTTTTGAAATCTTACTGGCTCACGATTCACGTTTCACTGGAAGCGGGAAGTTACGGATTTCTTGTTCTGGGGGCCATTATTGGCATGCTCAATTTGATTTTTATGGTTTTTGCCAATCAGAAAAACGGAGAAAATGTCTATCGAATCGTTAAAGAAATGACGTATATCAGCGAAATGACGCTCATTGGCGGGCTATTCATGGTCAGTGTAGGTACCTACTTGGGTGGTGTATGGGCCAACGAATCGTGGGGGCGATATTGGGGATGGGATGCGAAAGAAACCTGGGCACTAGTTACCATTTTGGTGTATTCCTTTATTCTTCACATGCGGTTTATTCCGGGATTACGCGGACTATACGCTTTTAACGTCGCTACTTTGTTCGGCTGGGCATCTGTGGCAATGACTTATTTTGGCGTGAACTATTATTTATCGGGTTTGCACTCTTACGCTGCTGGTGATCCGGTACCGGTTCCTTCTTTTGTTTATTATATCGTTTCGGGGCTGGTTGTTATTAGTTTGTTGGCCTGGTGGCGTCATCGGGCTTGGGTCCGCGGACTTTAGTCCGGAAAAAATAAAAAAGCACCGGACAGCAAAGATCGGCTTTACTATCCGGCGTTTTTATTTTTTCTTTATTTTTTCGCGGACTAAAGGCCGCGCTCCCAGGGCCCTACACATTCCACCAATACGTCAACTTCAGCACAAATGCCCGGTTTTTCACCAGAAAATTATCGGGTAAATAATTGTCCGTATACACGATATATAAGTCTGAAACGGGGGCATACCGCCACTGGAAACGGGCGTTGAAGTTTACATTGTTGGTTTGTTCATTATACTGTAAAAAAGTGGTGAGGTAAATCCTGTTCGTGAACGTCACATCAACCCGTGGACTGATCAGCCAAAAAGAGGCATTTTTAACCCCATATACATTATTGGCCGGGAACTTGATGTCGTTGTACTCTGCCGCAACTGCGATAATGCCATAAGGCTGAATCCGGTAGGCTGCATTGGCAGCCAGACGCAGGCGGGTGCCATCAGCAAAATAACCACCGTACCGGGATTGCCAGCCGTAAGTCAACAGTTTTTGGGGTTTGGAGGTAAAGCTGGTGCCCCAGGAATTCCAAATATGTTTGGTACCTGCAGGAATTTTTATTCCAGTCAGGTTGGTGGGATCAAATGGTGTTTGCAGGATTAAATAATTATTGGCTACCCATGCCGTAAAGCCAGCGCGGTTGCGGAAAACAAAATCATAAAAAAAAGGTGTTTCGGTATCAACCCGTTGCCCCGACAAGTCATTGTAACTGTTCATCGAAATACCAGGCCGATGGCTCAGCAACGGGCCACTTTTGGGAAAAAAATTGTATCCAATATTGGCTGACGTTTTCTGATATCCGCGCCGTGGGGTATAGCCTACTTCCGGATTGTAATTTTGGCCGACATATTCTCTGCCTAAACCCCAGCCTAATTTTCGGTTGTTATAGGCAATATTAGCTGCCGCTGCTGCTGCATCTTTGGCATTATTGGGGTCAAAACTCTGGAAAAATAAGACTTTTCCCTTCCAGAAGTCATTTTGGGAGGCCAAATTATATTCAAGGCCTGCATTGCGGTTGTACTCCGAAGACGACACCGGATGTTTTTCTGTATTAAAACCGGTGCGTTGTTTATTCACCAGAAAACCAGTGATATTAGAACGCGCAAACACCCGGCGCTGTACGGCTAAAACGCCAAAATTTTGACCAGGAATGGCCAATGAATCGAGGGGCGTTTCGCCGGTTTGCATGTCCATCACCCCAATACGCCAGTCTTTATTCAGCCTGCCACTGAGGCGGGCCGCGTAATAGATAGGGGCATTGAGGCCAATGCGCCGGGAGAAAAAGGGCCGGATATTAGTCGATCCAAGGTTGTTGAACAAGTCACTGTTTTCTAAAAAAAACTGCCTTCTCTCGGGAAAAAACAATTCAAAACGGTCCAGGTTGGTTTGTTGCTGATCTACTTCCACCTGTGAAAAATCCGGATTGACCGTCATGTCGAGATTGATGGAAGAGGTGATGGCGACTTTGGCATCAGCGCCGATATCAAAGCGCCGATCGTCTGGTTTTTTCGGATTAAAACTTTTGCCTGCGCCTCCCAATACGTAAGGGATAAAGGAAATATTAGTGCCTGCTTTAGGCGGTGGCACATCCCACGCCAAAACACCAGTGTAAGCCAGTGATGCAGTAGGCAATTGGCGCGGTACTGGCGCCCATGCCGATTTTTCGGTGGTAGTGAGGTCATTCCTGCTAAAGTTAATTCCCCAGCGCGTGATGCCTTCCTTGTAACGGAGCGTCTTGAAAGGAATAGCCGCTTCAAAAATCCAACGATCAGGGTATTGGTGGACGGAAGAGAACCAGCGGTTATCCCAATTGAGGTTGACCGTGGCACCTTCAAATTGTTGTCCGTCCCATTCTGCTCCCGAGGCATTGGCTCCAAAAGTGAAACCGTTGGTCTGGTCATCAAAAGGGTCGAGGAAAAAAATAAAATTGTCATTTTTTCCAAAATTCCAGTCGCGGCGCAATGATTCCACCATAATAGGCGGTTTTTGAAAATTGACTGCCGAGATATAGAGGTATTTATCGTCGTAGGCCATGCGCACTTCTGTACGCAGTTTCGCCATGGAAGTATCCATGGGCAGAACCATGTGAAAATCGGTGGCGACCGCCATGGTGGACCATGCTGCTTCATCAATCGCACCATCTATTTTAATTTCCGAGGTGGCGCGTTGGATGGGGAGTTGGTATTGCTCGTTCTTTTTTTGTGAAAAGGCAGTAGCGCAATTGAGGAGGGTGCAAAGGCACAACAACGGTATTTTTTTCATGGGGCGAATATCGGAATTTTATTGGTTGCCACCGAATGGAAATGTCAGACTAAACCAAGGCAGGGCGGTCATGTCTTCATCTTCAGAAATGGTGAGAAAAGCCAAATCAATCATCGCTTTTTTAAAATAAAAATGAATGCCGGTAATATGGATGATGCTCCAGGTATCCCTTCTTCGCCTGCCGTATGTTTCTGAAACCAGGCTTATTCGTTGAATGGGGTCAAGGTGAGCCCTAATGAAAATACAGGCCTTCCCCCAGCCTTCATCCCGATACAATTGTCCGATGCCGATAGTCACGTTATTCCGTATTGATCCATAGGTGACGCTTCCATTATAAAAACCAAAGGTTTCGCCCCCATTACCAGTGGCCTTACTCAAAAGCCCGCTGCCGCCAATATAAAGCCGGTTTTTAATGATGGGGTAGGAAAATTTGGACGATAATCCCAAAAGTGCAGGTTTCTCCTCCAATAGTACCAATGGGAAAAGTCCGGCACTTATACTGAAATAATCAGTAAATCCATACCGGACTTGGTGAAACAATAATACGCCATTCTGGTAATACCCTTCTCCCTGACAGAGTTGGAAGTTATTTACCCCCATCAGGTAGTGACTGCTTACTGCAAGGTCTAAAACCGATCTGCCCGATATTTCGCCACATTTTCGTCTTAGTATTGATCTGATCTTAGATGATAACCAGGCTCTTGTTTTCCAAACGGCACATTGATGCCCAACCAGGGAAAGGCAAAAAAGAAATCCTGATCAGTACCCACAATGGGTGCCACCAGTGCAGCGTCAATGGCTATTTTTTTACCCAAAAAGCGGGCACCAAAAGAGACCAAACTTACTCTTTCATCGAATGTTTTAATACTGTAATTCTCTGATATTAAGGCTATTTTTTTACCTGCACGCATCATCAAACTGAGCGATAAGGCTGGTTGAGTGGCCCAATTGCCATCGGCATAACCATATCCTACGCCAAGCGTGGCATTCTGGTTGCGCGAACCCACTGTAGCAACGCCGTAAACAATGCCAAAACCGGTACCTTCTTCACCTAATACTGTTCCCATAAAGGCACCTGCACCTACATTGAATTTGTTTTTTACCACTGGAACGGATACTTTAGGCGTAATCCAGACTGGACTTGGGAGGCCTCCAAATAAAAATAATGGTACTACTCCAGCACCAACGGAAATATTATTAGTGATGCCATAACTCGCCTGGTTGTAAAATACCCAGGCATTTTGATAGTAGCCTTCTCCTTGTCTGAGACCGTATCCGTTGGGGCCAAAATAATAGCGGGTATCGTGTGGATTTCTGAACCAGTATTCTCCATCGACCATCTGATCGGAATTAACTTTCGATATTGATTTAATGATGGCTTTCCGAATCGTGATTTCTCCGAGCGTTTCGGTTTTTAACCGTATGTTGTCCTTATCCTCTTCGAGGATCTTGCCGATATAGTCATTGTCATCAGTTGTTTCAATGCGCCAGGTTTGATTTGGATCTACTGCGGGCGTTTCAATCTTCTGATATCCTTCAGGCTTTTCAATCCCCTTTTTGTCGTGGTATTTTATTTGAAGCAGGTCGCTGTTTTTTAATACCAGTAGTTTTTCTGCTTTGTCTCCACAGATAAAAAAGGAAACTTCGTCCTTGGTAGTTCTTTGGATATTTGCGATAATGACTTGGCCGTTATTGGTATAAATGGTATCGCATGGGGTGGTGTTTTGTGCTTGACTTTCTGCTAAGGCAGTAAATAAAGTGATAACAACAATAGGGGCAGTAAAAAAAGAGGCGTTTCGCATAATATTATTGTGTTTTGTTAATGAATTTTTCTTGTCGTAAAGGTCCGTCAAAATCAGGTAACCGGGACATGAAATTCAATTGATTGGCATGCGGATATTATCTTATGTAGATAAGTTAACGCTTCTTTGATCTGCGTTTAACAACGTGTCATGCAGATGTGATGTTGAATATACAAAGTCCGGAACACGCGATTTGTTGCGGAGGGAGTTTCCGAGCCCTGAAATTAGGGATTTCAGGGCTAATGGAGGCTCATTTTAGAGCTCATCACCGATAAAGACTCAAAAATAGCTGAAAGCGATCAATTTCAGGCCGGGTAACCTCCCACCGAAACAAGTCTCGTATTATATTTGCCCTTATTAACTAATCTAAAAAAATATGTTTATATCTAAAAAATCCCTCTCTTTTATTCCGGTTCTTATTCTTTTCCTGCTGTCTGGCACCTTCGCCCAAAGTGTCCAATGGACCCGCGATGGCAATGCTTACTGGTCGGCAGAAGAGGACGGCATCAGTCAGATTAACTTCGCTACCAAAAAGAAGACGATGGTTATTCCGGTTGATCAATTGATTCCAAATGGTGGCACTAAGCCATTGGAAATCAAGAGTTTTAAGCCATCAGACAATGAAAAGCAAATTCTTATTTTTACCAATTCAAAACGCGTATGGCGGTATGAAACCCGCGGTGATTATTGGGTATTTCACTTGGGTTCGGGTAAGCTCCGGCAATTAGGCTCTTCGCTACCCGCATCATCCCTCATGTTCGCCAAAATTTCGCCTGACGGCCTGACTGCAGCCTATGTCAGTAAGCACAATATCTATGCAGAAGATCTGACGAATGGAAAAATAACACAGTTGACCACCGACGGCACCGATAAAATGATCAATGGTACTTTCGATTGGGTGTATGAAGAGGAATTTGATTGCCGCGATGGTTTCCGGTGGAGTCCCGACAGCAAATCCATCGCTTATTGGCAGATTGATGCCAGCGATGTGAAATATTTCCTGATGATGAACAATACAGACTCCACTTACTCTTTTACTGTTCCTGTGGAATACCCGAAAGTGGGGGAGAGCCCATCCGTTTGTAAAGTGGGGGTGATCGATCTGAAAAAGAAAAAAACACGGTGGATGGAAGTGCCCGGCGATCAACGCCAGCACTATATTCCCCGCATGGATTGGGCTGCGAATGCCACAACACTTATTTTACAACAACTTGACCGCAAACAGCAGGTCAGTAAGATTTATACCTGTGACGCAGCGACCGGGCAGGCAACAATGCTCCTGGAAGAAAAAGACGAAGCATGGGTAGATATCCAGGAAGTGTGGGATGGTAACGGAGGATTAGACTGGTTCAATAACGGCACAGAATTCATGTGGGCCAGTGAAAAAGACGGCTGGCGGCATTTCTACCGGGTAAGTCGCGATGGAAAATCTGAAACAATTATCACGACTGGCAATTACGATGTGATCAGTCCGGTTCTGGTACACGAAGAATCCAACTCTTTTTATTTTATCGCGTCTCCCGACAATGCTACCGAACGTTATCTTTACCGCAGCACCCTCGATGGTAAAGGAAAGGCCGAGCGGATTACCCCGGCCGATCAACCAGGAACCCATAGTTATCAGATTGCCATTAACGGCAAATGGGCGCTGCACTCTTTCTCCAATGCCGGCTTTAAAACGGTTCGGGAGCGTATTACCCTGCCGGCACACAGCACACTCGATGGCGATGATGGGGTAGCGGCAAAATGGGCGAAGAATGACCCTTCCAAAAATAAAGTAGAATTCTTTCAGGTAACAACCGCCGATGGTATCACCATGGATGGCTGGATCGTCAAGCCCGCCAATCTCGATCCGACCAAAAAGTATCCTGTACTTTTTAATGTCTATACAGAACCGGCAGGCACCACCGTCAATAATCGTTGGGGGACCGGCAGAAATGGCTTGTACACCGGAGATATGGCAGCAGACGGATACTGCTATGTTTCGTTGGACAACCGCGGTACACCAGCCCCCAAGGGCCGCGCATGGCGCAAGTCCATTTATCGAAAAATCGGGATTGTCAATATTCAGGACCAGGCGATGGGCGCATTGGAGGTATTCAAAAAATGGAACTGGATCGATACATCGCGGGTGGCAGTGCACGGTTGGAGTGGCGGCGGAAGCGCAACGCTGAACCTGCTTTTCCAGCATCCGGAGACTTACAAAACCGGCATCGCAGTAGCTGCCGTAGCCGATCAACTCTGTTATGATAATATCTACCAGGAGCGGTATATGGGTATTCCGCAGGAAAATAAGGCCGATTTTGTGGCCGGTTCACCGATTACCTATGCCAAAAATTTGCGGGGAAATTTGTTATATATTCACGGTACCGGGGATGACAATGTGCATTTCCAAAATGCTGAGCGATTAGTAAATGAATTAGTCAAAAATGGTAAATTATTCCAGTATATGGCTTATCCGAATCGCTCCCACGGCATATATGAAGGCGAAGGAACTTCTGAGCATTTGCGAAAAATGTTTACGCAGTATTTGCGGGAAAAATGCCCTCCGGGGGCGAAGTAATCAGGATTAGTGAAGCGGTGACTGCGAGTCACTGCCTCACTATAACCGCCAGATCCCCGTGTAATAAATCAGTTTACAGTGAGGAGGTGACTTCGAGTCACCTCCTCACTTGAAGCGCAACGTTCCTGTAATAAATAAGTTTCTACTGTCTCGGCCACTAGTCACACTGAACCCGAGTGAACACTTCATCACTCCAGGTAACATTTTTAGGGTCTTTCAGTTTCAGTAATCCGCCTTTGGTTTCCATCAGCTCGCCGGAAGCTTTAAAGGCTTTATCTCCTTCTGTTTTTATCATAATTTCTTCCTTTTGGTTGGAACCTTCCACGACGTATGACCAGGTCGCCGTGATAATATTGCCTTCTTTGGTACCTTTGAAAGTGCCGTGTGCACCGTCTTTTTCTGCAAATGAGTAGTCAAGAATGCCAACAATTTCATCGTAATATTCGGTATATTGAATGGAAAGTACAGAGCCATCTTGCAGCCGTTCTTCAAAACAATTCACCGGAAATTTGGCTTTAGGGACTTCGGGCTTGGGCGTCGGTGTAGTTTCTGCAGGTTTAGCAGCAACTGGGGCTGATTTTTCGGGTTGTATACAGGAAACAGCGAATAAAGCTAAGATGGAACTGAAAATGAATGTTTTTTTCATTGTGAATAAGTAATTGAATAGCTTGATGATCAATAAAAATTTGCCGCAAAATAGGACTTTCCTGTTGTCTGTTTTATACCTTTGCAATGCTGTTGAAATAAAAGTATAATTTCCTATCTTGCACCATGAAACTGACGCACTTTTTATACAACAGCTGCCTGCTTCTGGCGTTTCCTTATAGCATTTTGGCACAACATATTCCTCCAGGAACCTACGAGGAACAGCCGCGTGATGCCTTTATTGACGTGCCGAGAGCCAGTGCTCGAACATCGCAGCCGTACGGGGTTGATGGCACAAAATTCAAAACCCGCCAGGTCAATGTGGATGCCGACGGGCAGAATTTCATCGGCGATGCAGCCAACGAGCCTTCTATTGTTATTGATCCGACCAATCCATTGCGCATGGCTATAGGCTGGCGGCATTTTAGTTCCGTTACCAGTGATTTCCGGCAGGCGGGGTATGCTTTTTCATTGGATGGAGGCGAACACTGGAACTTTCCCGGACCGATTGATTCGGGTGTTTTTCGCTCAGATCCTGTACTGGATACAGATGTAGACGGCAACTTTTTTTACAATAGCCTGACTATGAATGCCGGCATCTTTTCCTGTAAAGTATATAAATCTATAGCAGGAACGGATACCTGGGACAATGGCGTTCTGGCATTTGGCGGCGACAAACAGTGGATGGTCATTGACAAAACGACGGGTACCACCGAAGGGAATATTTACAGTTGCTGGCGGAAGTTTATTTCTTCCTGTTCGCCGGGGTCTTTTACCCGATCGCTGAATGACAATGAATCATATGATGAGTGTACGGAATTGCCCGATGATCCGGCACGCGGTACGATGGCTATCGGCGTCAACGGCGAGGTGTATGCTTGCGGGAGTAAAGGCCAGGATTTTGTGGTAATGAAATCCAGTAATGCAGGGGATGCAACTGCCACGGTGGCTTGGGATTATTCCATAACAGTCGATATGGGGGGGCAACATGCATTATATGATGGTCCCAATCCCAGCGGTATGCTTGGCCAGCCATGGATTGCAGTGGATCATTCGGCCGGCGCTACCCATGGTTTTATGTACCTGCTGGCCCCCATTGTGAATGCCGAAACCGGCGATCCGGCCGATATTACGTTCTCCCGAAGTACAGACGGAGGATTAACCTGGAGTCCGCCAATCCGCATACACGATGATGCTTCCGGTAATTGGCAGTGGTTTGGGTCGATGTCACTCGCTCCCAATGGCCGTATCGATGTAACCTGGCTCGATACCCGTGATCATCCAGATACTTATCTTTCCGCTCTTTGGTATACGTATTCGTTAGACGGCGGACTTACGTGGTCGGCGGGAGAGGCGCTGAGTGATGTATTTGATCCGCATCTGGGGTTCCCTCAACAGAATAAAATTGGCGATTATTACCAGCAATTGTCTGATGCGAAGGGCGTTCATTTGGCTTGGGCTGCTACTTTTAACGGAGAAGAGGATATTTATTACAGTTATATCGAGCCGGAATTGGAACCGTCTACTGCTGTGAAGAATATGGCGAATGAGGCTGCTATTTCAGCATTTGTATCGCCGGCGGTATTCAGCAGCAGCACTACTTTTCGGTATACAGTACGAGCGACTGCCAATATCCGGTTAACAATTTTTAACGCACAAGGGCAATTGGTGGAAATACCGATTCTGGAGGAAAAAGGGGCAGGTGATTATGTTTTTTTATGGTCGCCCCATGTTGCTTCCGGGTTATACTGCTATCAATTTACTGCTGATGGTGTGGTAATGGGGACAGGGAAGATGGTGAAGCAATAAATTTTGAAAAACATGCAGAAGGGCACGGAGGGGTAGAGTGGGGTAGGTAGGGTGATTTTTGAAGGTTTGTTAATGAGGTGCCTTAATCGCCTCCAAATGAGACAATATTAAACTCCACACGCGTTCTTCGTCAGTTAAAATGTCCCGCATTGTGCCATCCTCACGCCTTGATGAACAAAAAATCTATCACGTCATTCACCGGCTATTCGGTGGACGCGGCACTATCCGGCTTTTTATCCCTTTCCCGATCGGCCTCCTGCAAAGGGCACAAGAGCAGTAATTGCTTTTATCGATAAAATACGGGAGCAAATTACCCCAAATGAGGTGGTTTACTGGATTATTTCCTTTAAAAATAGTGAACAGGTGATTGGAACAGTTTGTTAGTAGAATATAGCGCTTCAAAAATTTAGTGCATCGTCCAGTACTGAAGAAGAATACATTCCTTATTCCTTAGTAACATATAACTAATATTTTCCATAACAGGAGGTTTCTTTTGTCGGGTTATATAGGTCCGGCAAAATACCCCCTATATATGGAAAGTAATTGATGACACCTTACATAATACAATATTATTATGAAAAAATACACAGCATTGGAAATCCAAGAGCACCTTAATACCTTACCCGGATGGGTATACGAAGGCGGATTTATTGCCAAAAAATTTGTTTTTAAAGACTTTAGCGAAGCATTTGCTTTTATGACCCGTGTGGCGTTGATCCAGGAAGCAATGCACCACCACGCAGATTGGTCAGGCGTTTATAATAAAGTAACCCTTCAGTTGCGCACCCACGATGCAGATGGCATTACGGCAAAGGATATCGAATTGGCGGAGAAAGTAGCGTTGATTTACGATTGATTCGATTTATAAATTTAGAACAATTATCCAATTGATGTACCTATTTACCACATAGGCCACATAATTAGTTTTCACATAGCGCACGTAGGCGTAGTGTTTTCTAAGCGTACCCTTCACTCTGTGTGAAAACCTCCTATGTGGTCAATAGTTGCAAAAACCGAATCAATCGTAAATTTCCTAAACACCCATTTCCTTATAGCGCTGCGTGTTCGCGGGGTCGGCCTTTACCATAATCTGGAAAACACGTTGACGAAGCTGAATAGGCGCATTTTTCATCATTTCAACGATTTCATCCCTTTTCATTTGGGAAAACAATTGAATAATCATTGAATTAAGGTAGGCCACTCCTGCTTTGTCTACATCTTCAAGAGCGGTGGCGACATTGTTTCGGGCTTCATCCTGATTGGTTGTGAACATATCAAGTCCCTTGCGATGGTAGGTATAAAAAGCGTTTCGGAATGGGCGGATACGCGGACTCACCAAGTTCTCCGCCAGCCAATATCGGCTCCGGTTTTTGTCGGCATTAGAAGGTCTCCATCCGGATGATTTGTTGGTCGTGGAGTTTTGAATATTAACAACCATTTGTTGAGCGGACTGTAAGTATTGTTCGCCACCGTATTGGGAAAAGGAATCGTAGTCGAGTCCAAGGATAATGTATGCGTAAAAGGCGAAAATAGCCGGGAGGTTCTGGTTTTCAGCGTTGTCCGGATTAAATTCGATCGCCTGATTTTGTTCGTAAACAAAAGAAATTTCTTTGTCCTGCGTGGCAAAAATAGTAGTTTCATAGCCGCTGTTGAACACGGGCCGGGTTGCTTGGACAGCCAATAGTCCGGTGAAGGTATTATTATCGCCTTCGGATTCAATGGTCATGATAAACGTGCATTTTATCCGTTCATCAGGTGTGAAATTATCATTGGTCCATTTGGTGGTATTTAAGAAATCGCGCAGACTAGCTTCCAATTGATCAATTACCTTGCGGTCCGTTCTTTGCAATTGCGGTGAATTGATTCTGACAGTAGCATTAAGGTCGCCTTGAGCAGACAATGCAAGAACAGAAAACAGCATGAAAAGTAAACACAAAAAAATACGCATAATCAGGTTGTAAACAAGTTGAATTTATTAGAGTTGTTGCGGTGGGAGACCATCCGGCCAGCAATTGATCTTTTTTGCCTGCTTTTCCGCTGCTTTCGAGCCCGTAGCGATGCTACGAACTCAAAAATGAGCCTCAATCAGGCAAAAAATCTCTAATTTCATGGCCCGGCGGCTCCCACCGCAACAACTCTGTTTTAGACGCGTTCTGTCGCTATTTGGTTGGCTGACAGCCGACAAATTTCATCCACAATATCAGCAGCAACGGCTGTTTTTGGTTTTAAATCATAGGCAATTTTCGTGCCGTTGCGGTGAAGGATCGTAATTTTGTTAGTATTGTGCCCAAATCCAGCACCGGAATCGCGCATAGAATTCAGGACAATAAAGTCGAGATTTTTACGGGCCAGTTTAGAAAGGGCATTCTTTTCCTCATCAGAAGTCTCCAAAGCAAACCCAACTATAATTTGGTGTGGCATTTTTTCGGCACCGAGCGTGGCGGCGATATCCACCGTTTTAGCCAATTCCAGGGTCATTTCAGTATCCTTCTTTTTTATTTTTTCTGTTGACGGGTATTTGGGGCGGTAATCGGCCACTGCTGCGGCCAGCACCGCAATGTCTGTTTTGGGGAAAACAGGCAGACAAGCCTCGAACATTTCTTGTGCTGACAGGACCGGTATGACCGTAATTTCCGGCAAAGTGGGTTTAAAATCGGTGGGTCCGAGTACAAGCGTCACGTTTGCCCCGCGTTGGGCGAGATCTTCGGCAATGGCAATACCCATTTTGCCGGAAGAGTGGTTGCCAATAAACCGGACAGGGTCGAGGGCTTCGTAAGTTGGGCCAGCCGTCACCAAAGCATTTTTACCTTTCAGCGGTTGATTGGCGGTGCTGTTATTGGACAAAAACTGATCAACGAATACCGCAATTTCCTCCGGCTCAGCCAGACGACCTTCTCCGGTCAATCCGCTGGCTAATTCTCCTGTACCCACAGGAATAATATGCACCCCAAATTCTTTCAGGCGGTGCATATTGGCTTGCGTGGCAGGATGGTGCCACATATCAACGTCCATAGCGGGGGCCACAAAAACCGGGCACCTGGCCGACAGATAAACGGCTGATAATATATTGTCGCAGATACCATTCGCCATTTTGGCGAGGGTATTGGCTGTGGCAGGAGCCATGACCAATGCATCGGCCCAAAGTCCGAGTTCGACATGGTTATTCCAGCCCGACTCTGATTTGACATCAGTGAGCACTGGGTTTTTCGAAAGCGTGGATAAGGTGAGTGGAGTGATAAATTCAGTGGCTGAAGCAGTCATCAGTACTTTTACTTCATATCCTTTTTTCACCCAAAGCCGGGTGAGTAAAGCCGCTTTGTAGGCTGCGATAGAACCGCTGATACCGAGAATAATACGCATAAGAGAGAGAGGTATGAAGTATGAGGTATTAAGTATGAGGGATTAGGTAAACGATAAGAGCCATTCCGAATATGCGGGATGGCTCTTATTGTTTACCTAACTTCATACCTAATACCTCATACCTAAAAATGCCTTATTCAGGCTCTGTCTGGTAGCGCCATTGCATATCATCGGTCAGGAATTCCTGAGTGGCGATGATAGCCGTGTTAGGCAGGCGCTCATAAAATTTCGAGATTTCGATTTGCTCTTTATTTTCCTGAACTTCTTCGATGGTATCGGAGCTAACAGCGAATTCTTCCAGTTTACGTTGGATTTCCCATTTAAGGTCACTCGAAATCTGGCGGGCGCGTTTTGAAATAATGGCAAGGCTTTCGTAAATATTACCAGTCTTGTTCACTATTTCGAGCACATCACGTGGTTGAACGTTTGGATCGAGACCTTGTACTTTTGTTTTAATATCACTCATTGATACAGCTAGTTTAAAGTTTGAATGAAGGTGAGTTGGTAAAAAAAACTAACAACTACGACTTTACTATTTTACTAGTTTTAATGATTTTTTTATTTTTTTCAATTCCTTTTGGCAATCTTTTTTTATTTGTTGTGCCTCTTTGGTGTATTTACCGCCTGGGTATTTGGCAATAAATTCCTCACAACGTTTGATGGCCTCCTGATAGCGTTCCTCCTTTTTTTCCACTACGGAGTTTTCGCTCAGCAAATAGTTCGCTTTAGCAATGAGGAAACGAACACGTTCTGCGTCGGGTGATTCGGGGTAATCCTTCAACAAATTATCAAACGAAATAACCGCAGACTGGTATTGGCGGAGATCGAAGTATAATTGTCCCTCTGCGAAAGATTTTTCTTCCAGTTTGCGGCGAAGTTCATCAATCAAACCATTACACTCTTCCACCCTTGTACTATTTGGAAACAGGTTAACAAAGATTTGGAATTCTTCAATGGCCGTGAGCGATGCACCCTGATCGAGGCGATATGTTGGTGATTGCAGGTAATTACAATAAGCGCTCATGTATGCCGCTTCTTCTCTCAGCGGAGAAGAAGTAAACGTATTAGAGAAGTTCTTAAAATAGTAAGCTCCCAACAAGTACTGTTTGAGGTAATAATGCGAATAGGCATACTGATAAGCTGCTTTTTCTGCATCTTTCGTGCCCCGTAAGTTGGTAATAACCAGATCGAAAAGTGTTTGCGCCCGCTGATACTTTTTATCTTCGTAGTATTCGAAGGCTTTCTTCAGAATCAGGTTAGGATCGCCGCTCACCCGTATTTTTTCAAATTCGCTTTTGCAGCCTGAACTAAAAAGAACAGTTGCATAAAGGAGCATCCACAGGATGTTTTTCATCATAGCTTGCAAAGGTACAGTGTTTTTTAGAAATGAGTGTTGAAAATTTTCTTAGCTTTCTTTGACAAATAAGATATTGATCTGTTTGTCATTGCAATAACGAATGAACAAGGTAGACGCTGCCCGGTAAATAAAAGGCAGGGCTCCATGAGCCAAAAAAAGAAATCCAAAGATTAGTACCCTATTCAAAGGAAGCGTTTAGTTTTGCAGGGTAAAAAATAATAAAATGAAAGAATCCAAAAACAGCCCCGAAACTCATCCTTTTTTTCCCAGCGGCGAGTGGGAAGGATTCTATACCTATGAGCAGGGACCAGGTGCCAGCAGGCATAAAATGGATTTTTCCCTTACTTTCCATAACAATATAGTGGAAGGCAGTGGTAGTGATGATGTGGGGCCATTCTCCTGGGTTGGAATTTATAATACAGCGGAAATGGTATGTAAAATGACCAAGCATTATGCCCGCCATACAGTTTCTTACGAGGGGCACGTGGATGAAAATGGTATATGGGGCTCCTGGAATATTCGGGGATATACGTCCGGCTGGTTTCATATTTGGCCGAAGGCTGGAGCCGAAGAAAAAATGGAGGAAGAAGTAGAAGTAAAGAAGAAAGTGATGAAACGGGTTTTGATACCCGGTGTGAAAACGATTGTAGTGAAATAGGTAATTGTATTGATGTTTTTCCTGTAAGTCGTTAATAATGTAAGGTTTATTGGCAGGCTAAAATATTGCGGGGTTACAACACGAAAGTGTTGTAACCCCGCAATAGCATTGTGCAAGCCGCATTTCTATTTCACAAACAGGTCAAAATCAACCCGACGGTTTGTATCCCGTCCGGCTTTCGTTTTGTTGTCAGCAATAGGCTTAGTCTCACCATAACCTGCAAAAGTCATGCGGGAAGCACCAATGTTTTTGGCCACCAAGTAGTCCAAACAAGTTTTGGCACGTGCTTCCGAGAGCGCCAGGTTTTTGGCTTCATCACCCTGATCGTCCGTATGCCCACTAATCGTCAGGCTATATTCCGGATACTGGTTCATCAATGCCACCACTTCATCCAAAACAACGTTCGATTTAGCGAGTAAAGTTGCTTTACCTGTCTCAAACTGTACATTTTTAATGACGCTGGCTAATTTAGCTTTATCTTCTTTTTTCAATTCAGGGCAGCCTTTGTTAGATGGGGGGCCGGGCTTGTCAACGCAACGGTCTTCATTGTCATAGGTACCGTCTTTGTCGGTATCCGGGCAACCTTTGTGTGCAGGGTCACCTTTTTTATCAGGGCAGGTGTCATCTTTGTCAGTTACACCGTCGCCATCGCGGTCAGGGCAACCTTTAGTAGCCACAGGGCCTTTCTCTGTTGGACAGGCATCATCTTTATCTGCAATGCCATCACCGTCCTTATCCGGGCAACCTTTGAGGGATACAAGGCCTTTTTCCCGTGGGCAGGCATCGTCTTTATCCTGAACGCCATCACCGTCGGTATCAGGGCAGCCATTAAATGCGGCGATACCTTTTTGGTCCGGACAAGCATCGTCACTGTCGGCAATACCGTCGCCGTCCTTATCAGGGCAACCCATGAGGGTGGCCAAACCAAGTACGTCAGGGCATTTATCATCTTTGTCTGCCACACCATCCATGTCACGGTCAGGGCATCCATTGAGCGCAGCTAAACCTGCTTCATCAGGACAAACGTCATTGATATCAATCACACCGTCGCCGTCGCGATCGAGGATGACTGGTTTTTCTTTTTTACCAAAATCAACCACAAGACCCAGGCCATGGTGCCATCCCGGGTGTTTGCCACTGGAAAGGCGGAACTGTGTTTGTCCGTTGAGGTAAACACCATCACTGATTTGAAAATTGAAGCCAAGGCTGACCGGGAGGTTGGAATTCCAGTAATTATTGTCCCAGTTATAAAACGCGCCAATACCATAATTAAAATATGGATTGAATAAATAGCGGCCCTGTTTGAAAAGCGAATGCTGAATAAGCGCATCAAGCGTAGTAAATACCTGCCGTTTGTCACCAGTCTCTGCAATATGGTTGGGCAGCCGTGCTGCACCAATTTTGAAAGGAATGACAAGCGAGGCGTTATTACTTTTTAACTGGCGGATATAGCCAAATTCCATAGCGCGGAAATCTGACTCGATAAAATTGTCATCCCAGTTTTTGTCCTTAAGATTGCTGCCGTAATCATTGCGGGGCGTGATGTAATTCAGGCGGTTGAATCTGAAAAGTACGCTTTGGTTTTGTTGCGCCTGAAGGCCAATGGACAGAGCGACAAACCCTGCAATCATGAAAAGAGGTGTAAATAGTTTATTCATACAAACAGATTAGATTAGATTTTTTTACAAAAAGTTACTTTGGTAAAGATGCAATAACAATAGGTTGTTACCCAGCTTTTATTAAAAACAATGCCCAAATGTAAAACATGTTTTTATCCCCGTACCATTTTTTGGAAAAAATGTTAAAATTGCCTGTTTGGTGATTTTTTTTCATTAAAAGAAAGTATTCTTATCCCTTACCATTTTCCGGAGGACCACAATAAGCCAGCGGCAGATTTTTGATATTCAGCGGTCAATTTGGCCAATTTCAGTTGCGCATCTATCCATCGTTGTTCCCGCGTATTAACAAGAAAAACAGAACTCTCTCCTTGCATAAACTTCTCATTTTCAGCATCTAACAATTTTTTATAATTGTCGGTAACAGAGCGGTAAAGATCGACTTGCGCATTGAGATTATTGAGGTCATTGGAATATTGCCGCACCTTATTTTCAATATCAATCGTCTTTTGGCGGATAACCAGTTCATTTTGATCTAATTTTATCTGGCCCATTTGCCAGTCGCCCCGCGCCTTTCTGTTGCTCACCGGCATACTGAAATTAACACCCCACTTGATATCATTGGCAAAGACACCCGGTCCTCGTTCTGTTGGCGTAGGGAAGAATTGCCAGCCCGAACCCAACAAACTATAACTAACATCCAGTACTGGTTTCTTTTTTTCTTTCTTCAGGCGCTGCATGGACAGCAGTTGCCGGGCTTTAACATGATAAAGTACCAGTTCCGGATGTTGTTGTTGTGCCTGGCTAACTATTTCATCCACTGCTGCCAGAGACTGTAAAGGAGCCGTTGGGGGAAAGGGTGGGGCAGCAGGCAGGGGGAGGGGCGATGGTCTGTTGTTTTCTGTCCAGAGCAATGCAGACAGCTGTAAGTTGGCATTTTGCAGTTCAATACGGGCAAAATTGAGATCAATTTGCCTGTTTTGTATTTGGATAAAGGTTTCCAGGGTATCCATAGCTGGTTTTTCACCCTGTAAAAAGCTTTCTTTTAAAGCGTTATGCCGTAGTAATGCCTGTTTAAGTGCGTCGGTCATGATGCGCACCTGATTGTCGCAAAACGCCCAATTCCAGTATGTTTTAGCCGCCTCATAGAGCAGTTCATTCATCAGGATATTGCGTTCTGCTTCGCCCATTTCAATACCGGCCCTCGCCACGAACAGTGTGGTGCGCCTTTCATCGGTCATCAACCCCTGCCCCAGCGACCAGTTGAGCCCCAAATAGGCCTGTCCGGAGGATGGCAGGCGCGATTCCGGGTTTAAAAAAACCCCGTCGGCATATTGGTATCCTGTTTTTACTTCCAATCCAATCCAGGTAGGGAGTTTTAAACCCGCATCGAGTTGGGAGAAGTAGTTTTTCTGGTTAAAGTATTTAGATTCGTAATTTGCGTATGTTTTTACATCAAAACCGCCTTTGGCCATTAATAACGCGGCATCGGCATTTTGGGTAAACAGCATTGCTCTTTGGGCAGTGGGATGAAACTGGATAATTTGTGTTCTGAAATCGGACCAATCCAGTGCACTGCTTTGTGCCAACAAAGATAAGTTTTGAATAAAGAGAAAAAAAGTAAATATAATAAGGTTGTTTCGCATGTTATTTTTTCGGTTTCTGTGCTGCTCCGGCAGCAGCAGAATTATACATATCTGGAGGGAAACCATTCAGCATTCGCCACAATTCGTACCAAAGCGGCACGTCATTCAATAGCGCAATCCCTTTGGCCCCTCCGCCTACCCGCAACGCCTCAGGCCAGGGTGCTTCGGTGGACGATGGAGCCACTAATACCCTGAATTTTCCTCCCTCACTAATATTCCGATCGATCGCCACTACATCTCCGGCGTAAGTGCCTAAAGAAAGTCCTGGCCATCCGCTGAAAAAAAAAGCCGGCCATCCATCGAACATGAACCGCACGGTGCTGCCGGTCTGTAATAATGGAATATCGATAGGTTTTACATACATTTCCACTGCAAGTTCGGCACCAGCGGGTAGAATACTGACTACTGGTGCCCCTTCTTTCAGGATTTCACCGATACCTGGTGCCAGGGCTTTGATAATATACCCGTCCTGCGGTGCTGTGATGTAATAATATCCTGAACGCCGCCTGTAATTTTCCTGCTCAGTTCGCAGTTTATTGACGCTGGCTTCCGAATCGAATTGGTCGGATAAAGTGCTGAACCGTTCACTTTGCGATTTGGCGATTTTATTGGCAAATTCATTTTGGGTCAATTGGTACTCAATGCGTGCGTTGGTAAGATCATTTTTACTGATATCCAGATCATTGCGCGCTTTGATCAGTTTTGTTTGAGCATCCACTAATTTTAAACGTCTTTCTTCGAATTTTGTCAACGGTTCAATGCCTTTTTCATACAAAACTTTAATACCATCGAATTGTCGGGTAGCAATTTTTACATCATTTTCCTCCTGCAGGACAAAAATGCTGTCGGACACCACTTTAAGTTGTTTTTGCTCAACTTTATTGACAATTTGTTCGAATTTATTCTTCATTTCACGGTTCATGGCGGCAATTTGATCAGTCAATGCACCTGCTTTGCCCTGATAAGATGCGATTGCTCCTTCTTTGGCGGTCACCTGGTTGCCCGTTCTTTCCACAAGCCGGGGATCAAAGTACTCCGATTTCACCTCTGATATATATACAATGGTATCTCCTTTTTTTACCTCTTGCCCCTCCATAATATACCAGCGCTCTATTCTCCCGGAAATGGTGGCATGAATGGTTTGGGGTCTTTGCTCTGGCCGGAGCGCGGTCAATTGACCATTTCCCCGCACATTTTGCGTCCAGGGCAGGAACATAAATACAACAAAGACCAGCAATAACACCAAGAGTAAATTCCTGAATGAAATATGCTTTTGAGTGATGGATAACTGTTCGCGGCTTTTCAGACCCTGGAGATCATTTTCATCCGCGATAATATTATTGGTGATATTCAACATGATTATGGCTGGCTGTTTTGCTGGAGGTTAAATTTGAAAATACGGTCGCAATGCGGCGTTTGTATCAATTGTTGGTAATTGTCATCAAAAATAATCGCTCCATCCCGGAGCACGATGATACGGTCGCAAAGTGAAGCCATAACAGGATCTTCGGTTGCTACAATCATGGTCCAGTTCTTTTTCCTGTTGGAGATCACCGACCCTATCCGCAACCGGTCCTGCAAAGTGAGACCACGCAGCGGCTTTTCGAGTGCCAATAAATAAGGATCACCAACAATAGCTCGGGTAACCAATAATTTAGTAACCACACTTCCCGGCATATTTTTTCCGCCGGGCAGCAGGGGCGTATCCAGTCCGAGCGGCTGCTTCTGGATATAATCAATCAAGCCGGTTTCATTAGCCGCTTCGAGTACCGCCTGTAATTGGAGGTTGGGGCGGCCCAGAGTAATATTTTCAAAAATGGTACCTTTAAATATGTCTTCCTGTGAGGATAAGTCGCCAATATGACCGCGAAGATTACGCATATTCAGGTTTTGAATGGGAAGGTCATTGATCAGCATATTGCCGGAAAAATCCGTTTTGAGGGCAGAAAAGATTTGCATAAGCGTACTGACTCCTGCACCGCTGTAGCCGGTAATGGCCACTCGTTCACCTGGCTGAATAATCAGATGGAGGTTTTTTAGTACAGGTGTATGCCCGTCATCATATTGGTAACTTAAGTTTTTGAGTTCCACTTTCAGCGATTGAGCATGGCAGAATTCTGCAGTAAGCAACCCGGAATCTTTTTCAATGGGCAAGTCAGTAAACTGGCCTATTTTTTCTGTGGCAGTAAGAATATCATAGCCAGTTTCATGCAGCAGGATAAGTTTATCCACCGCATCAATAATAAACAGAATCAAAATTTCAGAAGCGACAAATTGCCCGAGATTTAACTCATTGCCCATCACTAACAAGCTGCCCAAAATCAGGAACCCTCCCAAAACAAATACCTTGAAAACTAATCCGCCGATAAAATGAATAACGAGGATCCGCCAGTGTTTAGCCCTGGCCTTCAGGTAATTAACGGTGATATAGTCGGCTTGTGTCGCAGCAAACCGGCTATCACCAGCAAGTTTGAAGGTGGAAGCCACCCGACCGACCTCTTCCAGCCAATGCACCAGATTGTATTTGTATTTGGATTCTGTTAAACTGGTGGCCAGGCCACTAGGACCTGTCAGATAGAACATGCCAGCCAGTATGCCCAAAAGCAACAATGAAAAAGTAACAAATGCCGGGTGATAAAAGGAAAGTACGGTGAGACTTAATAAAATCGTAATCAGCGCAGTACTGCCATCAATGAGCATTTTGGGCAACCCTTTTTGCAGGGTCATGGTATCAAAAAAGCGGTTGATGAGTTCAGGCAGGTATTCTTTTCGGAGCCGCTCCAGATTTAGCCGGGGAATTCTGATCGCAAAATCAAGTGCTGCATCTGCAAAAATGCGTCTTTGCAAGTGTTCCATGATCGACAACTGCATCAGTCGGAGAATACCGGTAAACACGGCACCGAGCGTTACAAAAAATACCAGCACCCCCCAGGAAGCCGAAATGCTGCCACCCGCAAGTAGCCCGATAATGGCTTGAACACCCAATGGGAGGGATAGATTGATCAGTCCTGCCACTAAGGCATACAATAAAATATACCGTATTGCTGCCCGGTAATGGCGCAATAATCTTAAGACCCGTTTGAGCGGACTTAAAGAAGGGGATTCAGGTGGTGCCATATAACTCGACGAATTGCTTACCTGAAACAACAGGGGGGAATAATATTTGTTTAATAGTATTGCTATCTTTTTTAAGGATTCTGATTTTAATGTTGAAAATATTCTGACATTTGATGCTCATTTACAAGAAGCGCCCTATATTTGCGCGCTTTTTTGGGCCTTGGATCATATTTAAATAAAAATAGCAGGGCCTTTTATTCAAATTATTCTACTACTTTATGCAAAGCAAAGGCTTAGTATTATTTTTCGTGGGGGCGTTAACCGTAGCTTGTTTACTGACGTATATGTCTATGTGGCGTACCAGTGGAATTGAAAGCGACGCAAGAGATTACGCAGCTCTTCAACAATCAACCAACGGCGTTCCGCGTCTTAATCTGGACAAAAGTCCTGTGACCTGGCAGCAGGATTACAGCAAGTATCTCGACTCCATGTCGACGGTAAAGGTATGGGGCTGGTCTTTTTTGAAAGAATTCACCTATGCTGACTTGAAAAAAAGTCAGTTAGGTATGGGTCTCGACCTGAAAGGCGGTATGGGTATGGTGTTGCAGGTGGATCTTGCCGACTTTCTTAAATCCCTCTCTGGCTACAACACGGAACCAGCATTTCTTGCAGCGCTTGAACTGGCAAAGGAGAAACAAAGAACAGAGCAGGCCGACTTTATTACCCTGTTTGTACAGGCATGGAAAGAAAAAGGCGAAGGTAAATCGCTGGCTTCTCTTTTCGCCCGTCAGGATATGTTAAAGGCTGAAAATATTAACACCAATTCTCCTGATGCTGCCACTGAGGCTGCTATCAAGAAATTGGCTGGTGGTACTGTGGAAGAAACCTACAAACGCCTTAAACAGCGTATTGACAAATTAGGTGTCGTGCAGCCGAATGTCAGTCTCGACAAGCAACGCGACCTGATCCTTATCGAACTTCCAGGTATCGATAACCCTGAACGCGCCCGGAAAATGGTCGAAGGAAGGGCTAAACTGGAGTTCTGGGAAACTTATCGTATCTCCGATCCGGGTATAGCCCAGGGACTGATTGATGCCGATAAGCGTCTTATTGCCTTATTGAAAGGTGATACCACGGTTACGGTAGTTAAGAAGGACTCTGTAATGGTGTACCCTTTAGGCGCAAATGGCCTTCCGGATTCGACTAAACCACAAATAAAAGTAGCAGCTCCTGAAGCACAGGCAGAAACAGGACCATTGCTCAAAGCGTTGTTACTCAATGCTTCTCAGCAAGGCGTTCCGCCAAGCCCGGTGGTAGGTTATGCTGATAAAAATCAGCGTGAATCCATTTCAGGCTACCTGAGCCGCCCGGAAATAAAATCTATGTTCCCGGCCGACATTGCTTTTTATTGGGGAAATAAACCCATTGAAAATAAAGTACAGGACGGCGAAAGCACTGTTGCAGGCAAATACATGCTTTATGCATTGAAAAAGAACCGTGGTTCTGAATTGCCACCCTTGGATGGATCTGTTGTGACTGGCGCAAGTGCTGAACCTGATTCTAAAGGTGAAATCGGTGTAAGTCTTCGGATGAATAACGAAGGTGCTAAAACATGGGCCAGCCTTACCAAAAAAGCATTCGAAGGCGGACAGCGGGAAATCGCCATCGCATTGGATGATGAGGTGGTAAGTGCTCCAAGCGTTCGTGGTGTGATTGACGGTGGTACGTCTTCCATCACCGGCGGATTTAACCTGGAAGAAGCACGTGACCTTTCTCAAATTCTTGAAGTGGGTAAACTGCCTGCAGGTACGCATATTGTACAGGAAAGCCAGGTTGGTCCTTCTCTCGGTCAGGAAAATATCAATAAGTCACTGTTTACCATGTTACTCTCGGTCGCTTTGTTGTGTGGATTTATGATCCTTTATTATAACAGAGGTGGTGTAGTGAGTGTGGTGGCATTGTTGGCCAATATCTTCTTCCTGATTGGTACTTTGTCTTCCATGGGTACCGTTCTTACATTGCCTGGTATCGCTGGTATCGTGCTGACCCTTGCAGCGGCAGTAGATGCTAACGTAATCATATACGAACGTATTAAAGAAGAACTCCGGCACGGCATTCCAATGCTTAAAGCCATCAGCCTTGGTTTTAATCGCGCCTTAACTGCGATTATTGACGCTAACGTAACTACGTTGCTGACGGCTGTGGTATTGATTTATTTCGGTCTGGGTCCAATCAAAGGATTCGGCACGGTACTGTTAATCGGTATCCTGAGTTCCTTGTTTACCGCAGTTTTGTTGGGGCGGTTGATTACCGACTGGTGGACCGCCCGCGGTGGCGAGATGTCATTTTCCAGGCACTTCTCAGAGAATGTACTGGCTAATGTTGATATCGACTGGATGAGCAAACGCAAATATGCGTATATGTTCTCCGGCGCCATTATTCTTATTGGTATTACATCTTTCTTTATGCGTGGCTTTGAGATGGGTGTTGACTTCAAAGGCGGCTACTCGTTTAATGTTCAGTTTGAACAGCCAGTGGACGGCGATAAAGTTCGTGCTGGCTTGACACCTGTTTTCGACAATAAAACACCGATTGTAAAAGCTGTTTCTTCGACTAATACTTTCAATATCACAACTTCTTATCTTATTGATGAACAAGGATCTATTGAAAAAGTAATAGAAAAACTGCATAGCGGACTGACTGCTGCCGGAGTAGTAAAAAATGATCTTGAAACTTTCAAAAGGACTTCCGGAACAGGTACTCACATTGTGTCTTCCAGTCAGGTAGGTGCAACTGTGGCGGATGATATCCGGTCATCTTCATTTAGTGCGGCACTTTGGGCATTGGGATTGATATTCCTTTACCTCTTGATTCGGTTTAACAGGTGGCAGTTCTCATTGGGTGCTGTACTGGCATTGTTCCACGACGTACTGATCACCCTGACTTTCTTTACGCTGTTACACGGTCTCGTTCCGTTCTCTTTAGAAATAGACCAGGCGATCATTGCTTGTATATTGACGGTAATAGGTTATTCGGTGAACGATACGGTAATTGTATATGACCGTATCCGGGAATTTATCAACCTGTTTGCCGGGCGGCCGAAAGAAGAGGTATTTAACAAGGCGATCAACTCTACCCTTACCCGTACCCTGATCACATCGGGTACTGTGGCTGCGGTAGTATTCCTGCTCTTTGCTTTTGGCGGTTCTGCTACTAAAGGTTTTGCGTTTGGTATGTTAGTGGGTATGATCTTCGGTACCTATTCTTCTATTTTTATGGCATCGGCGTTGGTAGTTGACCTTACTTCTGAAAAAGTACTGAGTGGCAAAGAAGTGGTAACGGCTGGTCCGGTTGCTACTGATCTGCCTACTAAAAAAGCGAAAGTTTAATATCAGGATATCAATAAAATAAAAAAGCCGGGTCGTTTCCAAAACGATCCGGCTTTTTTTATTGCCCTTCCTTTAAAAATGCGAATCTTATTTTTAATCCGGATGGGGTACTGGCATGGTCAGTTTTAAAAAGCACGAAATGTCAAAATAGATCGTCCACAGGTTGTTTGTTTGGACACTAATATTACCTTTGTACCAAATCTGTTTTTATGATAAAGCAAACAATAACTATTTTGATTTGGCTTACAGGTGCAACTTTTGCTGCAGCTCAAAACCAGGTTCCGGTGATCAGTAATGTAAATGTTACCGTCGACTGGAATGCTAAAACGATGTCGATTCAGTACGATGTTGCCGATATAGAGAGCGATCCTGTATCTGTCAAAGTTGAATTGTCCGGTAATGGAGGCGCTTCCTATGCGCTTACCGCTCAGACCCTGTTTTCAGGAGATGTGGGTACTGGTATTTTATCGGGGACAGGTAAAGTGGTGAGTGCTGATTTAGCGAATATTACACCACAGCCTGGTGGCGCATATCGCATCAGAATTGTAGCAGAAGATGGTCAACCTTTTGATTTGCAGGCATTAATCGATCAGGTAGACAGCACGCGACTGCGCAGTGATCTCGAATTTGTACAAGGTATCCGCCACCGTACTTCCGGTTTGGCGCACCTGAATACCGTGCGGGACTCCATTCAGCATTGTTTTGAAAATGCGGGTTTAGCTACCAGTCAGCAGACCTGGGCTTACGGTAATTACCCGGCGAGAAATATTATTGGGACCAACAGCGGTATTGAATCGCCTGCCAATGTAGTGATTGTGGATGCACATTACGACACCGTGAGTAATGCACCCGGTGCAGATGACAATGGTTCGGGCACAGTGGGTGTGATGGAAATTGCGCGCCTGATGAGCCAGTATCCAGCCAAAAAATCGATGCGGTTTATAGGTTTTGACCTGGAAGAATCGGGCCTTTTGGGCAGTATTAAATATGTCCAGAGTGGTATACCGACTAATGAAACCATTGACGGTGTGCTCAATTTTGAAATGATTGGTTACTATTCTGAGGAGTCCAATAGCCAGACATTGCCGGGCGGGTTTAATCTGCTCTTCCCGGATGCGTATAATCAGGTGATATCCAATCAGTCGCGGGGCGATTTCATTACCAATGTGGGTAATGTTTTTTCCGGAAATCTGGTGAATTTATTCCAGTCAACTGCGGCAACCTATGTCCCCGAATTAAAAATTATCGGTATTCAGGTGCCTGGTAATGGCGAACTGGCGCCCGATCTGCGTCGTAGTGACCATGCCCCATTCTGGAGCGGCGGATTTCAGGCGCTGATGCTGACTGATGGCGCTAATTTCAGGAATGAATGTTACCATACACCGGAGGATACCCTGGCGAATAAATTAAATTTTACCTTTATGTCGCAGGTGGTGAAAGCCACATTGGCGACGGCTGCGGCGATAGTGGAGCCGGTGCATGGCAGTATGGCAGTTGCTACTGTTGATAGCCCAAGTGGTGTTTCTGATTTATTAGACTGTTCTCCTGTAATCCAGATTTTGGGCAATAGTCTGACCATTTCTAATGTACAATGTGATTGGAATACGCCACAATTTTCCCTGTTTGACAGGTCCGGTAAATTGGTTTGGGAGCGGGCTGAAAAGGGTGGGGGAGTGCCTGAATACCAGTTTAATCTTCCCGCATTGGCTATGGGTATTTATGTACTGAAAGTCACTTCTACGGGTGGCATTTGGTCGGAAAAAGTAATAATTTATCGTTAGTTTTCCTTCATTTATTAATCTTAATATGGGTTAATATTTTAATTTTCAATATTTTATACATTAAAAATAATTTGCTTTGATATCAAAGATGAAAAATGAGTACTCTTTTTTTACCTTTGGGGCAGTTTTAATCTAATCTCTCATTCATGAAAAGATATTTACTCAGCAGGATTGTTGTACAATCCTGGAATCTCCCGTTTGTATTATTCCTCCTCATTACCTGTCTTCCTTTTTATGTTTCTGCCCAGGTGACTGGTGTTGGGACACTCGATTTTTGGCAGGACATCCGGGAGTCTGATATTGCTTCTGATCAGGGTGCTCGTCAGATTATACCAGAACAATTCAAAACATTTCGGTTGGATGAATCGGCCATGGGCAGCTTTTTATCTGCTTTACCCAATGAATCCGATATCAATATGGCTACTGGCGGTGTGGAAATCCGCCTGCCCAATCCTGATGGTGGCTTTACCGCTTACCGCGTGTGGTATTCGCCCATAATGGCACCTGCTTTGGCAACGGCTTATCCGGCGATACGGACCTACGCAGGTATTAACCTGGAAAACCCTGTAGAGTGTATTCGTTTTGACGTGACGCCCCACGGATTTCATGCCATGACTTATGGTGGTGGATCAAGTATATTTATTGACCCTTATGCCAAAGGCAATACCCAGGATTATATCTGCTATTACAAAAAAGATTTTGTCAAAAAAGAATCCGAAAGGATGACTTGCAATGTGGGTGATGACATTACGGTAGATGTCCCCGAAAAAGTGAACGGCGCTGAGTTTGCAGGTGATTGCGGTATCCGCCATGAATACCGCTTAGCGTTGGCTTGTTCCGGCGAATACGCTATTTTTCATGGAGGCACTGTAGCTTTGGCGCTTGCAGCGATGAACACTACGATGAACCGGGTGAATGGCGTTTTCGAAAAAGATGGCGCAATCCGGATGGTTATTATTGGCAATAACAGCTTAGTGGTTTATACGAATGCTGCCACAGATCCATTCACTAATCCTTTAGATGATGGAATTACCATTGGAGAGAACCAGACCAACATGGATTTGGTGATTGGCACTGCCAACTATGATATTGGCCACGTATTTACCAATAGTGGAAGCGGTTTGGCTCAAACCCCGGCAGCTTGTATTGGTGGTAAGGCAAGAGCGACTACAGGCTCTACAAGTCCGGTTGGGGATCCGTTTGACATTGATTATGTCGCTCATGAAATGGGGCATCAATTCAGCAGTAAGCATACGCAATATAATGATGCCTGTAACCGTAACAATGCAACAGCAATCGAACCAGGTTCGGCTTCGACTATTATGGGTTATGCAGGGGTTTGTGCTCCATTTGTAGCAATACATAGTGATGCATATTTTGCCACTTCCAGTATTTTGGAAATCAGAAATTATGTCGCTACGGGTGCTGGTAATACATGTGATAATGCTGTTTCGGTACCCAATTCCAGCCCAACAGTCACGGGATCAGCCAATTATTCTATTCCGCTTTCAACGCCATTTTTGCTCACCGCATCGGCCACTGACCCTGACGGCACATTGACTTATTGCTGGGAGCAAATTGACACCTATACTGCGCCGACTCAGCCTATGCCTCCGCTATCTACCAATGTTACAGGACCAGTATTTCGTTCTTTGACACCAACGGCAGTTCCGAGACGCGTTTTTCCTAATCTAACTGACTTGTTCAATAATGTAACGCCCACCTGGGAGGTTTTACCTTCCGTGGCCCGAGCGATGAACTTTCGGGTGACAGTGCGGGACAATGTGGCAACGGCAGGTTGTACTGGAGAGGCTTCCAATACAGTTACAACTGTGGCTGGTACAGGTCCATTCGTAGTTACCTCGCCGAACACTGCTGTGTCTTATGTAGGTAATTCGGTGCAAACGATTACCTGGGATGTGGCAGGAACTACTGCTGCGCCGATCAATTGCGCTAATGTGGATATTCTGTTGACGACAGATGGCGGTGCCAACTTCCTGACCGTAGTTGCGAATACGCCCAATGATGGTTTGCAGAGTGTGACTATTCCCAACATCAGCACCACTACGGCGCGGGTATGGATTCGGTGCTCCAATAATATTTTCTTTGACGTATCGAACGTCAATTTTTCCGTCAGCTTTGCACCTTCCATTGTTATCAATGAAGTGGATTACGACATGAATATCAATCCTGATGGTGCCGAATTTATAGAACTTAAAAACGTTTCTGCCAATGCCATCAACCTGAACGGCTGGACGGTGGAATTAGCAAATGGTAATGGTGGCGGCGCTGTCATTTACCAGACGATTACATTACCAAATGTAATGTTGGCGGCTGGCGATTATTTTGTGATTTGTGCAAACGGCGCCAATACACCTAATTGTGATCTGGACGTAACACCCAATACCGATTTAGTTCAAAACGGCGCACCTGACGGTATTGGATTAAGAAATAACGGTGTGCTGGTCGATGCGGTAAGTTACGAAGGCAATACGGGTGCACCTTATACTGAGGGTGCAGGTACAGGACTGATTGATGGCGCTACTGCGGCTAATCAGGGTATTTCCCGTTTCCCTGATGGAACAGACAGTAATGTCAATAATGTTGATTTACTGAGCAATGTGTGTATTACACCAGGTTATGCCAATGTGAATACTATTTCAGGTTGTCTTTTATGCGGGTTGGCCAATGCCGGTCTGACCAATGTTCATTGTGAGGATAATAATGCAACTGCGAGCACTATAGATGACTATATCTGGTTCCAACTTAATCCGACAGGAACAGGTCTGGGAGCAGGTTACAATGTGACGGTCAATACAGGCAGCGTTTTACTGAACGGTACCACTCCTGCTACAAATATTCCTTATGGGAGCGCTAATCTTTTCAGGTTGCAGGCAGGTTCTGCCGGCGGCGGCAATGTGACGGTTACAGTGACAGATGCTTCTACTGGCGGCGCTTGTACGGTTACTGCCACTATTGTCGATCCGGGAAGTTGTTCGGCGCCTCCTGCTTGCAATATCACCAGTGCTTTATTTTTCAATGCTGGTTCCTGTAATAACAATGGTACCCCATCCGACCCATCCGACGACTACTTTACAGCCGATGTAACCGTTACCTTTGTAGGCGCGCCTGCTACAGGCTTTCTCCAGTTTGAGCCAGGTAATGATGCTATACCGGGTGGAGGATCATTAACTGTTCCTGTAGCTGGTCTTACCAGTCCTTATACATTTGTTGGAATACGCTTTAAAGCAGATGGCACACCTACTGTTGTTGAACTTGAATTTTCGGCAGAACCCACCACTTGTGTACTTACGGTGGCCGGTCCCACTGTGGCCAGTTGTTCTAATGCAATATGTGACATTACCAGTGCAGTGTTTTCCAATGTCGGTTCTTGCAATGACAATGGTACGCCTTCTAATACAAGCGATGATTATTTTACGGCTAATGTAACCGTGACCTTCGTCAATCCTCCGGCCACTGGTTTTCTCCAGTTTGAACCCGGGAATGATGCTATCTCAGGTGGTGGATCACTAACTGTTCCTGTGGCTGGCCTTACCAGCCCTTATACATTTGTTGGAGTCCGTTTTAAAGCAGATGGCACGCCAACTGTGGTTGAAATTGAGTTTTCGGTACTGCCCACCACCTGTGTACTTACGGTGGTCGGTCCCACAGTGACCAGTTGTTCATTTGGGATTTGTACACTTACCTGCCCAGGTGCGGTATCTGTCTCATGTGCTGCCAACGTTCCTGTACCGGATCCTGCTTCGGTAATTGCTGCCCAGGGTTGTACGGCAACAGTAACTTTTTCTGGCGATATTTCCTCTAATATGACTTGTGCAAACCGGTTTACAGTTACCAGAACGTACAGTTCGGGTGCTGCAACATGTACGCAAACGATTACGGTAAATGACCAAACACCACCATCATTAACCTGTCCGGGAGTAACTACTGTTTCCTGTGCGTCCAATTTGCCGCCTTTCAATATCAATGCGGTAACCGGAGTATCAGATAACTGCGTTGGTACGCCAGTTGTTTCATTTGTTGGTGATGTCGTTTCTAATCAAACCTGTACTAACCGGTATACGGTCACCCGTACATATCGCGCTTCTGATGTTTGTGGTAATTCGGCAACATGTTCACAAATAATTACGGTTAACGACCAAACAGGTCCGGTATTCAACCAGAATCCTTTACCTGCTAATCTGACACTATCCTGTACCGACAACCTGCCTTTGGCACCGATGTTGACAGGTACTGATGGTTGCGGCGGCGGTGGTTCTGTCCCGAATGTGATCTGGATTAATGAGTTCCACTACGACAATGTGGGCGCGGATGTGAACGAATTTATTGAGGTTGCAGGTACAGCAGGAATTAATCTTGCTGATTATCAGTTAGTATTGTATAACGGAAATGGTGGTGTTGTTTATACCACCACTTCACTTGCAGGAACGATCGACAATGAAGGTACTGGTTTTGGTGCTGTTTCGTTTGTTTATCCGGTCAATGGCATTCAAAACGGCGGTACTGCCGGTATTGAGCCGGACGGTATTGCCTTATACCAGATATCCACGAATTCGGTAATCCAATTTATCAGTTACGAAGGTTCATTTCAGGCAGCAGGTGGTCCTGCCAATGGCATAATTTCCGTGAATACAGGGGTAATGGAGGATAATCCGGTTCCGGCGGCTGGTGGTTCAATTCAGTTGACGGGCAGCGGTCCCACTGCGGCTTCTTTTACCTGGTCATCAACAACAGATGATACCCCGGGCGTCCTCAATCCAGGACAAACAATTACGTCCTTACCCGTTTCTATTCCTGCCACCCTCCTGCAAACGGAAGTTGCAGGTGCCTGCTCAGGTTCCAGAATTGTTACCCGGAGATGGACGGTGACAGATGTTTGTGGCAATGCTACGACTCATACACAGGTTATTAGTTTAAATGATGTATTGCCGCCCGTATTAACTCCGGCTCCTGCGAACACCACGATTTCCTGTGGCGATCCCATCCCGCCTGTTCCTGCAGTGGTAGCCACTGATGATTGTGATCCTAATGGTATTGTAAACGGACCAGTATGGATTAATGAAATCCATTATGATAATGTACTTACTGATATTAATGAATTTATAGAAATAGCCGGCCGTGCAGGTACTAACCTGAGCGGTTACGATATTTTCTTATATAATGGCGCTGGCGGTGGTACATATAATGATATGCCGCTGACGGGTATCATTCCTAACCAAAGCAATGGTTTTGGTGCCATTTCTTTTCATTATCCAGTGAATGGGGTACAAAATGGCGCTCCTGACGGCTTGGCCCTGGTAAAAGGTGCTACAGTGATTCAGTTCCTTTCTTATGAAGGAGTCTTCACTGCAGTTGGTGGACCTGCTAATGGTATGCTTTCGACCGATATCGGTGTTGCCGAAACGGGTGCCGAGCCTGTTGGACAATCCCTTCGCCTTTCCGGCAATGGCGCTACCTATGCTGCCTTTGTCTGGAATAACCCTTCTGCCGCAAACCCGGCAACCCCTGGTGCGGTTAATCAGGGACAAACATTCCCGGTTCAACCTCCTGTAGGTTTGCCTGTGACATTTACTTCGGTCACCTCCAATCCTGCGCCATCTTGTCCGTACGCATACACTATCACACGGACCTGGAGCGCAACAGATGGTTGTGGCAATACCACGACTAATACACAAGTTATTACCATTCAGGATGTTACAAATCCAGTGGTAAACTGTCAGCCACTTACTGTGAACCTTTCACTGGCAGGTACTGTGACCGTAAATCAATCACAAATAAGCTATACCGCTACAGATAACTGCTCGCCAACTACTGCTCTGGTGGTGTTGCCCAATTCGGTAACTTATACCTGTGCCCAACAAGGCACTACACAGAGTTTTGTGTTAAGTGTACGCGATCAATGTGGCAATATTGGTACGTGCAATGCACAGGTGACCATCAATCCATTTGTGCGCTGTGTGCCTAAGATGCTCGTGTCAGATCCATGTGTTTGCAAAAATAATGCAACTACACTTACTAATGGGCAGTTTGGTGAAACGATCAAAATTGAATCCTTAACCGGATTGGTTTGGTCCGTTACTGCTGTCAATGGCTTATTCGCAGCAAACAGTCCATTACCGCCTGCTGCGCCACTTCCGATAGTGACCGGTACGCAATTTGTGGAAATGCCGGTCGGCAGTGGTGATTATTTCCTGACGGGTTTACATGTGGATGCAATTGGTTATTCCATCACCGTTGAGAACCAACAGGGCCAAACCTTGAGCATTGGCAACTCCTGCCAATATCCAAATCCAACGATTACTTCTGACCTGACCGGACCGTTTTGTCTGTATTCAGATCCAGTCACACTGACGGGTACACCTGGCGATAACAATATCGTTTCTCAAGGCTTTACCGTAAATGGCGTTGCTGCCACCCAGTTCAATCCAGGTGCCGGCGTTGGCCAGTACACGATTGTGTATACTGTGAATGGCGGTGTCCCCAAAGCATCTGGCCCGAATGATCCGGGTTGTATTCAGTCTGTGTCACAGATTGTCAATGTTATTGCGACCCCATCTGCGATTGCTTGTAATGATTTAGTACAGGTATCCTTAGATGAAGATTGTATTACAGAAATATTGCCAGACATGATTTTGGAAGGCACTTATGGCTGTTTTGATGATTATAAAGTGGAATTAGATAAAACGCTCCCACTTGGTAACGGCCCATGGGGCACACCAGTCGTCGGCGTGGGTGATATAGGCAAGACTTATGCTGCAAAAGTGACGCACTTGGTAAGCGGCAATGCTTGTTGGGGCCTCATAAAAGTGGAGGATAAATTACCGCCGGTAGTTACCTGCAACAACTATAATATCGCTTGTGCTGAAACCAATTATTCCCCTGCTTATTTGTCAGGGGTGTTGGGTATCGGTATCGCCTACCCGGATGTGGTGGAAAACTGCAGCACTTATACCCAATCCTACACTGACGAGTGGTTCGATCTGCCATGCCCTCCGTCGCCAACGGTAAGCAGCGTAACGGCTTATATCATCCGTACCTGGGTGGTGACTGATGCAAGCGCCAACAGCGCAACTTGTTCCCAGCGGATTAATATTATCGGATCGCGGGTGTACAATGTATTGTATCCTGTTGATGTGGATATTGACTGTGGAGCCAATGTGAATACTAACCCAGCAGCCACAGGAACACCGTTCATTTCATTTACATATCCATCAGGCATTCGCAATTACCCGATCTGGCCTGGTTCGAACTATTGTGAACTGCAATCAACTTATGTTGATCAGATACTGCCGGTTTGTGATGGTACATACAAAATTCTGCGCAAATGGACGGTGTATGACTGGTGCGTACCAACCTCGCCATTCCCGCCAACTTCCAATCCGCAGTATTATATTCAGGTCATTAAAGTTGTCGATCATGCAGGACCAACATGGACTTGTCCGGCCAACATGACCGTGTCTACCGATGCGTTTACTTGTTGTGCGACGGTCGATTTGCCAAGTGTTGTGATGAGCGATAATTGCTCGCGGATTAACCATATTGCTGCACAAGTATTTGTACGTGATCAATATACGAATGAACTGATCGGCACTTATGATATCGGTGGGGTATTAACATCGTTTCCTGGAAATAATCTTTGGAACCTTGACACCCTCGCCAACTTTGGTCAAACGCCATGTTTGCCCATCGGTACACATACCGTTGTTTTATCAGCCACGGATGACTGCGGCAACCAAGCCACTTGTTCGTTCAGCCTGACAGTCAGAGACCTGACCCCGCCGGTAGTTGCCTGCGATCAGTGGACGGTAGTAGGACTGGGTGCTAACGGAATGGCATTGGTAGATGCCGAAACATTTGATGACGGTTCTTATGACAATTGCAGCCCTGTATACTTCAAAGCGCGGCGGATGAACGGCGGCGGTTGCCAGTCGAATGGCAGTTTTGTCAACCAGGTTAAATTCTGTTGCTCCGATATCGGGGATACAGTGCTGGTGGTACTGCGCGTATACGACGTGAATCCAGGCAATGGAAATGCTGGCCTCGAATCATTCGAGGGTCACTACAACGACTGTATGGTTCGGGCATTGGTACAAGACAAAATCAAACCGGTATGTACCGCACCAGCGAACGTAACGGTAAGTTGCGAAGCATTTGACCCAAGTCTTTGGGCTTATGGTCAGGCCACTGCTGCAGACAACTGCTGTGTGGATAC
>JBILHQ010000234.1:0-9148 GCA_044350415.1 Saprospiraceae bacterium
GATTCCTTTCATTTCTAAATCAGGCAACTGCTTTAATATCGATGTGCAATAGGAATGGCTCCCGCCAGATCCTTCCAGTATGCAATTCAGGGCTCCATCTATATTCTATATTAATGACCAGGTTAGTCATTGCGGGGTATGCACTTTTGGACTTGAAAAACAGGTGATGTTTGGAAAATCAAACAAATGATGCAAAACATACTAGTAACGATACACGATCAGATGGAATTTATCGCCATCCAAGTTCATCATTTTATGCTGCGCAGCGTACTTACACTCACTTTCACTGCGACGCTCCTTACCAGTTACGCTCAAACAGAGCAGACTTCTGGAAGAGAAGGGAATAGCATTACACCAAAAGGCAGCTGCTACCGTAAGTATAGCCACCGCAAAGTGGTTTTGTAAAATGATCGGTTTTCATCAGTGTCGCTGACAAGGCGTAAAATGCAGGCGATGCAGCGCATCGGCGAGGCTTTACAACGCAGTCAGCGGGGCGGAGGGAACCCGAGCAATTACAAAACCACTTCGCGGTGGCTATAATATCGAATTCTAACCCCATTATCAGTAGCCGCTCCGCCTGAGCAGGTCCTGCAAATCAGGTCGCAAAGATTTTTTTCAGGAATAGTAGTATGTCACGTATGGGAATTGTAGTTTTGTACCTCGTCAAAACAACATACAAGCATATTTATGAAAAAAATTGGAATCTTGCACGGCAAGGAGAACACGTTTCCAGAAGCATTTGTAGAACGTGTAAATGCAAAAAACATTAAAAATGTATATGCTGAGCGCACACTGGTAGATGAATTGATGCAGGGAGAACCAACGCCCTATGCAGTAATGATCGACCGGATCAGTCAGGATGT
This sequence comes from Saprospiraceae bacterium, assembly GCA_044350415.1. Taxonomy (GTDB): domain Bacteria; phylum Bacteroidota; class Bacteroidia; order Chitinophagales; family Saprospiraceae; genus M3007. Next base: position 864 of record JBILHQ010000234.1, read on the forward strand.
CCCATTTTACCGGGCTTATCTGAAAAATGCAGCACTGAATGGTACTGCAATTCTGAATAATCCGTTCTGGTGGAGCGCCGACGAAAAGTTTTTTAATAACTGCTTGTCGACAAAAGTTGGTGTGCCAGTTCCTAAAACTATTTTGCTCCCCTCCAAAGAGATGCCCCCCGACACGTCAGGGCAAAGTTTTCGCAACCTGAAATATCCCCTCGACTGGGAACGGATCATTGAGTATTTAGGTGGCTTTCCGCTGTTTATGAAACCACATGACGGCGGGGGATGGAAAAGCGTGTACAAGATTCACAATTTTGATGAATTTTTTGCAGCCTACAATGAAACAGGCACTCTTGTAATGATGCTGCAGGAAGCCATCGACTTTACCGGCTATTTCCGTTGTTATTGCTTAGGCGGAAAATATGTACGCATCATGGATTATGAGCCACGCAATCCGCATCATCTCCGTTATGTTGCTGATCATAAAGTGAGTAAAGCACTCCGGGAGCAAATGCATGAGCACGTTTTAACACTCAACCATGCATTGGGATACGATTTCAATACCGTAGAATTCGCTATCCGTGATGGAGTCCCTTATGCCATTGATTTTTGCAACCCCGCTCCAGATGCTGATGTTCACTCTGTTGGAGAAGAGAATTTTGAATGGGTAGTGGAGAATGCAGCCAATATGGCGATCGAACGGGCACTCGTACATAAGGAAGGAGGAAATAACCTGACCTGGGGAACCTTTATCAGGGATTCTGCTCAAGGCCTCATGCCAACCATTCCTTCGCAATCTACTACCGTTTCCCTTCAAAAAGAAACCGGTAAAGCGTCAAAAGCAAAAAAATAAAAAAAATATTTTTAAATACAAATCATTGATTATCAATGCCCGGCAGGATTATATCCTGACCGGGCATTGATTTTTTCAGGGAAATACCATGACTTGGGTAGGATACTTCGTGCAATGTGGCACTGTTTTCGTTACCGTATAATCAACATACTAATCCACTTACTCACAAAAGAGTCCCTTTACTGAAAATAGTTATGAAAAATATAATCATCATCATCACTGCACTGTTCTTCACCATCGCTGCAAACGCGCAGTCGGTTACTTTCGAAAACTTCCTTCAGCAATTCCCAAAGGCATCACTGCCTTTCACATTGGGAGAGCAAGACCTTCGCGGTCAGTTGGAAAGCCGTGCTACCAACCAGCCGGTATCAAAAGCGAAGCGCCTTGGTTGGGAATATTATGATTTCCTTCCAACACTGGAAGAGGATGCACGTGAAAGCCGCATGCCGGTTTATCCTGAGCCAATCGCTTCCATTGAAACAGAAAAATACTTCGCAGTAATATACAACACAGGCCGCAATTTCGCCCGTCAGTACAAAACATACAATATCGCAGTATTCGACAAACAAGGTAATTTTGTTTCTTCCCGCTGTATCGGTGGTGTTAATCCAACTGCACTTGCTGCTGCAACGATCGACGAAAACTTACAGGTTACGATCAAAGAATATAGCGTAAACTGGGAAAAAGAATATAGTACTAACGGTATCGAAGGTAACACCATCCTGAATCTTACACCAACATCAGTTCGTACGGTCAATGCAACAGCGGCTGTACAAACAACTAACGAAGACTGGAAAAACCAGCCAGAAGTTAAAGAGGCATCATCAACACTGACTACACAAACAAAATAAGATTTTTAAGAAAGATAATTGAGCAAGAAGCCTCATCCCGAAATTCGGGATGAGGCTTCTCTTTTGGGGAATTTGACCTGACCAGTTATAGAGAAAGTGCCCCTGCAAACCAATACTTTCCATATCTACCTTCGCCGAACTATTGTACTGGTAGCCTGCAGGATGAATGCCATTGGAGAACCCGTTGAAAAAATGGCACCAATTACCGGGCGCTCCATTGGAACTATGGAAACACTACAACCCTACTCAAATTTATATGCTGTTGTCGTCCTGTAGGTCTCGCCTGGACTCAATTCCGTTGAAGGAAATGCAGACTGATTAGGCGAATTCGGATAATGCTCGGTTTCGAGACAGAGTCCAGTGCGATATTGGTATTTTACACCGCCTTTTCCCGTTACAGTACCATCAAGAAAGTTACCAGTGTAAAACTGAATGGCTGGCTCCGTAGTCAAAACCTCCATTTTGCGGCCACTAACTGGCTCTGTCACAATCGCCGCTGTTTTTAATTTTCCTGTGTTATCAGACAGCACCCAACAATGGTCATATCCTTTACCAAAAACAAGCTGCAGATCGGTATTATCATTGATCCTGGAACCTATGTTTTTGGGCTGATTAAAATCAAACACTGTTCCTGCGACAGGGCGTAATTCACCCGTAGGAATAAGTGTACTGTCTACTGGTAAATAAACAGAAGCATTTATCTGTACTTCATGGTTCAAAACATCTCCTTTCCCACTGCCTGCAAGGTTAAAATAGGCATGATTAGTCAGATTGAGCACCGTTTTTTTGTCGGTAGTCGCCGAATAGTCAATAATGAGGGAGTTGTCGGCCTGCAACGTATACTCCACCTCCACCGATAAAGTACCAGGATAACCTTCTTCGCCATCTTTTGAAGTATACTTCAATTTCAGGGAAGGTTCTTCCCCATCAACAGGCACTGCGTCCCACAGCACTTTATCGAAGCCTTTAATGCCGCCATGCAGATGGTTACCTATATTATTCGTTGCTAATGAATATGTTGTGCCATCAAGCACAAATTTCCCTTTGGCTATCCGATTGCCGTACCGACCAATGAGCGCACCAAAATAGGGTGTTCCCTTCAGGTAGCCCGATAAGGAATCACAGCCCAGGGTGATGTCTTCGAATTTGCCATTTTTGTCGGGTGCTGTCCAGGAAATGATGGCCCCTCCTAATGTCATCATTTTGATCTCCATCCCTTTGACATTGCGCAAGGTGTATAAATCAACAGCGCGCCCATCGGGTAAAGTGCCGAATGCCGTCCTGGTGATGCCTGCTTTGGCTACAGGAGCAGTTGGATTGCAGCCACCAGTCAATAACAGGATAACGATACTATGCATTAAAATATTTAATCTTTTCATTATTTATTTAAGTGATGTAAGGTGAATAAAATATCCACTTCGGAATAATCATTGACGCACGCTAAAACACTGGGAATGTCAGCAAATTCAGGTGCCTGATGAGTCGTTGTGAGAATAATCGCTTTCATTCCGGCATTTTGGGCAGTACGTGCGCCTGTAGGTGAGTCTTCAAAGACTAAACAATTAGCATAAGAGACGCCCAACATATCAGCCACTTTAAAAAAAACATCGGGTTCCGGCTTGCCTTTATCCACCCCATCGGCATCGACAATCGCATCAAAATAGTGCCGGATATGCAGATTATCCAGTACAAAATTGACATTGCCGGCAGGAGCTGCTGTTCCAATGCCCATAGGAATACCCGCTGATCGGGCAGCATCGAGCAACGCAGGCAGCCCATTAACTAATTTCAGCCGGGGCAGAAAAATGTCCCTGTAAACACTTTCTTTTTCGAAAGAAATACGCTCCCGCTCCTCCAAAGTGTACTTGCCAGGAAACAACCGTTCGATAATTTCGATGTTTTTCCCGTGGCAGGTAGCCATCACTTCTTCGAGTGTCATCTCCAGGCCATAGTTGGCCAGGGCTTTTTGCCAGCACTGGTGATGGAGTATCATGTTGTCCACCATGGTACCGTCCATGTCAAATATAATTGCTTGTGTTGTCATCATATTATTTAAAAAAACTGCCGATATTCCATCGGCAGCTTTTACTAAATCAATTCTATTGTATGAAGCTTTTTTATTACAATATTTAATAACGGTGAAACAATAACTTACCCTGTAAAACTGGTCATCACATAAATGACAATACCAATCACCAACAGGGAAACCACTATATCCCAAATACTGTAACTACCCCTGTTATCCGATTTTTGCTGGCTTGTCAAGGTGCCGAATGTGAGTCCTTCAATCTGAGCAGCCAAAGGTGCTGGCGTGAGTAAACTGGCCACTACACATACGGAGATGGAAAACAGGAAAAACCAGGCAGCAAATGTGAGGAAATTCAAATTTGCAAATGCGAAAAATATCCCGTCCGGGTCGAGAGAATGCCTGTTGAGTTCCAATATCAACCTTACTGCTGCCACGGCCAGGCCCGAAATCAACGTAGCCATTGCTCCTGCGGAATTGATCCGTTTGAAAAAAATACCCAGCAGAAAGACTGCCGTGATCGGTGGTGCTATATAGGATTGTACTGATTGAAGGTACTCATACAGTACGCCGGAAATATTTTGCATAATCGGAATCCACGCGATACCCAACAACACGACAATGGCTGTTGCCCGCTGACCAATTCGTACTAATTTAGGCTCCGGCGTTCCAGGATACAATTTCTTATAAACGTCTACTGTAAAGAGGGTTGAACAGGAGTTGAATACCGAGGCCAATGAACTCATCAAAGCAGCCAGTAAACCTGCGGCAACCAATCCGCGCAGCCCTGAAGGCATTTTTTCCATCAAAAGCGTTGCAAAAGCCTGATCCGCAGAATCCCAATGTAATTCGCCCCGATTTTTGAGGGCCAGGGCCACAACTCCGGGAATTAGAAATAAAAATACCGGCAACAACTTCAGTAATGCCCCAAAAATAGTACCTCTCCGACCTTGGGTGATGTTTTGTGCCGCAAGTGCCCGCTGTACTATATACTGGTCGGTGCACCAATACCAAATACCGACAATGGTACTGGTAATCACCAATGAAGGCCAGGGAAACTGAGGGTCACTTGCAGGACGCCACATATTCAGGTAGCCAGGTTCGAGAGATGCCTTCATGCCACTCCAGCCGCCCACCGATTGCAAACTTACAAATGTGAGGGTTGCGGCACCGAGAACCAGCACAATGGTCTGAAGCGCCTCGGTATACACTACTGCACGCATGCCACCTAAAATGGTATAAGCCCCCGTAAGCACAACGGTAATCAACGCACCGAACCAAAAATCGATATGCAGGAGCGACGCAATCACGATACCGCCCGCATAAATGGTCACCGACACTTTCGTCAGCACATAAGCTAGCAATGAAAAAACAGTGAGAAACCATCTGGTTTTCGCATTAAAACGCCGTTCCAGGAATTCAGGCATGGTAAATACGCCACTCCGCAGGTAAAAAGGCAGAAAGATCCAACCCAATGCTAATACCAACCAGGCATGTAATTCGTAAATCAACATTGGAATTTTCCCGCCCGCGCCCGCGCCCGCAAGGCCTACCACGTGTTCAGAGCCAATATTGGAGGCAAAAATAGATGCCCCTACCACAAACCAGCCAATATTTCGGCCTGCCAGAAAATAGTCTTCCGTATTGTTTTGTTTTTGGTTGATTACCCAATAAGCAATTCCCATGAGCAGGAGAAAGTAGCCTCCGATTACAACCCAGTCAAGCGTGTCAAAGCCGTGCATAATATTCGTTTTAGTTAAGTTAGTTAATAGCCATCCTGGCCGTAATAGGCATTTTTGCCGTGTTTCCGATGATAATGTTTATCTCTTAATGATTGTTTGATAAGTGGAGTGGCTGGATTAATCTGCAAGGTGAGATAAGCCATTTTGGCCAGTTCTTCCAAAACACCCGCATTATATATTGCCTTTGAGGCATCTTCCCCCCATGTAAACGGCCCGTGACAAGCTACCAGCACCATTTCCACTTCGGCTGGTGAAAGTCCGTCTTTTTTAAATAAATTTATAATTTGTTGGCCGGTTTCATGTTCGTAATCACCTAAAATCATGGCATCACTCATCACTTCTGTGACCGGTATCGCGGCCACCAGGTGATCGGCATGGGTGGTACCCAAATTGGGAATGGCCCGCGTCGCCTGTGCCCAAGCCACTGCATAGGTGGAGTGGGTATGGCAAACACCCCCTATTTCTGGAAAATGCCGGTACAAAAAAGTATGCGTTTTGGTATCAGAGGAGGGCCGCTTATTGCCTTCCACCACGTTATTATCGAGGTCAACAAGTACCATATCTTCCACTTTTAACTGGTCGTATGGAATGCCACTTGGCTTAATCGCTACAATGCCCGCAGCCCTGTCGATGGCTGACACATTACCGAAGGTATAGATGGCTAAGCGTTGCCGGGGAATTTCCATATTGGCCTCCCAGGCTGCTTGTCTGAGTGATTTATATTTCATTTTTTATTAATTTGTCAGTTGTCCGTTTGTGAGTCATAGTATTGACTATATGGAGCACCTAAGCATAAATACCAAGCTTGCGGCACACACTACGACTGATAACTAATCTACTAACACACTTATTCCAATTCCAAAACAACCACCGAAACTGGCGGCAAGGTCACCTTTAGCGTTTCACCGCTGAGGGTTGCTCCCCGAAAATCTGTTGGGGTAATTTTATTGGGTTGGTCGAATGAATTGAAATCCTGCACTTTAGAGGATGTCAGTATGCGGCCTTTTACACCGAAAACTTTTAATCCCCGAATGGACGCGCTGACCTCCTGTGGATGTTGCGGATCAATATTTACCAGTGAAATATGTACTTTACCGTTTTTATCCCGCGATGCAGAAGCGGATACAGCAGGCAATTTTTCTGTTCCAAAAACATACTCATTGACCTTAATATCCATTGGTATCATCAATGCGCCCTGGTGCACATTGTACATTTCCATGACGTGGTAGGTAGGTGTGAGGATCATTTTCTCCTCCTTTGTGAGTACTACTGCTTGCAGGACATTCACCGTTTGTGCGAGATTGGCCATCCTTACCCGATCGCAGTGTTGGTGAAAAATATTCAGCGTAGCACCAGCGATCATCGCGTCACGCATGGTATTTTGCTGAAAAAGGAAAGCGGGATTGGTTCCTGGTTCAACATCATACCAGCCTCCCCATTCATCCACGACCAGTGCCACCTTCTTTTTCGGGTCATATTTATCCATTATGGTGCTATGGCGGGTGACCATTTCGTCCATTTGGAGTGCCAATTTCATGATTTTGAAATACTGCTCTTCTGAAAAATTAGTTGCAGAGCCTTTATTTCCCCAATCGATGACCGAGTAATGGTGTAATGCCACCCCTTCCAACATATTATGCGGAATATCACGCATGAGCACTTCCGTCCAGTTATAATCAGCATCGCTGGCACCGGAAGCCACGCGGAACAAGTGGTCATTATTCGACCAATCAGTCATAAATGTAGCATATTGCCGGTAGATATTGGCGTAATATTCAGGTTTCATATTGCCGCCACACCCCCAGGCTTCGTTACCTACGCCCCATATTTTAGCATTCCAGGGTTTTTCACGGCCGTTGGCCTTGCGGAGGTCGGCCATTGGACTCCCGGATGCCTGGGTGGTATAACGCACCCACTCGGTGAATTCCTGTACGGTTCCACTGCCTACATTGCCTGCGAGGTAAGGATCAGCGCCAATTCTTTCACAAAGATTCAGAAAGTCATGGGTACCAAAACTATTGTCTTCCGTTACCCCACCCCACCAGAGATTAGTCATAGCAGGCCGTTTGTCTTTGGGCCCAATACCATCCTTCCAGTGGTAAGTGTCGGCAAAACAGCCACCAGGCCAACGCAAATTAGGCACCTTCAGCTTTTTCAAAGCCTCCATAATATCATTGCGGACGCCATCGGTATTGGGAATTTTGGTATTCCCTTCTCCGACATAAAAACCATCATACACGCAGTGACCGAGGTGTTCCGCGAAATGGCCGTAAATATTTTTATTGATGGTGTCGTGGCCCATATCGGCGTTGATAACCAGTTTGTTTTGGGCAAAAGCCAGTGAAGTGGCTCCCAAAAAGGCAGTAATACAAAGCGATTTTAGCATGGTATTGGTAATACGTTTATTCATGGTGATCATATTTGACTTTCAATGTATCCGCCAAGGCGAATGTATTTTTCATACAATTGGTCATAAACCAACACCGTTTCCAATTGCGGTTCGAATACCGCATCAAAACCCGATGACATAGCCGTCTGCGCAATTGACATCGTCGGATAAACCCCAGCTGCAGTAGCAGCGCCAATAGCGGCTCCCAATGCACATGCCTGTTCCGATTTTACAATTTTAATTGGCATATTCAGCACATTGGCAAGGGTTTGCATTACAAAAGGTGATTTTTTGGAAACACCGCCGATACCGATGACCTGGTAAATAGGCACGCCTTCGGAGCGAAACCGCTCGACAATCCTTCTGGCACCAAAGGCTGTTGCTTCCACCAGTGCTTTGAAGATTTTGGGCGCATCAGATCCCAGATTAA
>JBILHQ010000037.1:0-35129 GCA_044350415.1 Saprospiraceae bacterium
CCGTTCCAGACATTCTTTCATTTGCAAATTATCCCCAATTTCAAGATTGATTCTGGCCTCCCGCATGTGTATTAAAGCGAGTTGGTAATTTGTAGTATCATCCTCCGGTATCCGCCATATTGAATCCCGTGCGGCCTTTAAAATATTAAGTGCTTCAACACGATTTTGTTGCCGGTCTCCAACAATGATAGCGATACGCCTTTGTGAAATTAGCCAGCGAAGTAAATCATCCTGTTGCCTTAGATTTGGAATAATCTTCTTGTATGTCGAAAGGACAATATCGTTGGCGTCTCTATTTCTGAACAGCGAATCAGCGTGGTTGTAAGCTGATTCCAGATCGAATACGGGATATACAATTTGTGGCTTTTTACAACCGGAAAGGAGTGTAAAACCCAGGATAAAAGAGAACAATATAGGTCTAAACATAATTTTATATTAGTAAGGCCTCAAAAGTCGCGGTGAGCCTGCGGTGTTTGTATACCACAGGCCCACCCAAAATAGTCTGCTTAAACTATCCAGAACTAAGCGTTCCCTTCCTCCTCTTGCTTATTTTTCCAATACCACCAGACTACCAAAAGTAATGCAAAAAGAACCACCAAAAGCCACAAGCATGACTCATCAGGTGGCAAGCAATTATAGCCTTGTTTAGGATTAATTTTGGCATCTCTGAATTCCAAATTGGGGAAGTATTGGATAGCATTGACAACTGCTGAAGTGAAATGGACTTTAGCGGTTAGTCCTTTTCCTTTTTGCAAAGATTCCACTCCGGTCCAATTGGTCTTCACATTAAAATGCACATCGAAACAACTGGATTTGTACGAGCCATCTTCATAGGCGCCCTGGAGCCCCCCGTTTTTGGTGTACGCAAATTGCCAAATGGTATCGGCTTGGTTTAAATGGAGCGTGGAAGAAATTTGACTGGAATCAAATTGCAAATCAGAAATCACGATGCCGGGTGCTTTAAAGATATTTACGATTACTTTTCGCTCCGTCATGTTGCCTTCATTGCACACCGTCATGGTCAAATCAGCCAGAAATTGATTCTCTACATGGTCCACCGGACAAATCTTATTGACCCTAAGTTCGGTAGGATCAATTACCGCAACAATTTCTGACGTAATATGATATACACCTCTGATGTATTTTTCTGTACCATTCATTTTTAGCGTCACCGGATCGAACGTTCCGTTAAGCCAACTTAAATTTGCATTTATTTCACTGATAATCCGCAGTCTTTCGGATTCGGTGATATTATCGGCACCGCCCTGCCCTTCTGAAAAACCCACCTCAGGGCCATCAATATTGGCGATCGTGTTTTGCAAAATCAAAACAGTGAATTGTGTAAAGCCCATACCTGTCGCATCTAAAGCGGCAATTCCGGTATTGAAGGAGTTGCCGGAAGCAGCCGGCGTAGTAAGTATGGGGAAATAACGAAATTCATCAAACGCAGGCGGAAGAATACCCCGGTCGACATCCATGGGTTGAATGAGTACATTACTGTACGTCCTGGATGTTTCCGCTGGTTTTAGAAAATCCGGAAGTGCAGTAGCGGTGATAACCAGATGGCTGTTTTCAGGGGTATATTTAGCCTGACTTACTTTTACCGCTGAGGTTTTGAAAATTTCGCCAGGCCCAAATGGTGTGCGATCGCTTGTTTTTACACTGTTATAATAAAGAAGAGCTACTCCTTGTGTCGTAGACGACGGCATATTAGCCGAAACTGCTAATGCCGTTTCATATCCCCCAAGGCGCACTTTAGCGCTGGGCAAAATACCTGCCCGATCTGGTGTCTGAATTTCTTTTCTAAAGGGCGTGGGAGCACGTTGTATTCCAACAGCAGTGGTATTGTTTTTTACGCCGGTTGGATTAGAAGTGGAAGATTTGATCACTTTCACTTTGCGGTAATCGCTTCCGGGCGGTATTTTATTCGTCTTTTTCTCTACCATCAACGGTATTACATTGTAATCCCCGGATAGATGATAAATATAATCAATGTCCAGGCTTAGTTGCTCCGTCGCTTTATCTGAATCAGTAAAGGCAGCAAAATTGCCATCTCCAAAAATCCAGAATGCTTTTAGCCATCCAGCAGGATCATCTACACTGGCAGTTTTGTCGGGATGACGAAATTCCACCAATTCCTGGCTACTGGTGGCGTCCGAGTGTTTACCGTTTAAGGGGCATGTATTAGCACTCAGTGTTGCCTCAGTGCCATTTTGCAGGATATGCAAGCAAGGACCGTCCTGGCCAATGGATAAATGAGTTAAGCAAAAAACAAATAAAGTCAGGAAAAAAAATCGGTTCATAAACGAAGTGGGTTTTTCTCAGATGCTCCAAAATCGTCATCTGCTCAGTAATGCAAAAATAGGTGCAACGGCAGAAAAGCCGCAATATTATTTTATTTTTTCAGGGAAATACGAAAAAATATGGATTAAACTTCCTTCAAACGTATTGCTGCCGCTGTTAGTATATCCTCAGTCTTGGCAAAACATACCCGAATTACTTTTTCGTCTTTACCACTGGAAAAAAACGACGAAACAGGAATGGTGGCCACACCGAACTCTTTGGTGAGTCGTTTGCAAAACTCCAAATCGGGCTCGTCGCTAACCGCTGAATAATCGAACAACTGAAAATAGGTGCCGGTACATTGCAGCGGTTTAAAACGGGATCCCTGCATCAATTCCAGGAAAAAGTCGCGTTTCCGTTGGTAAAAATCCTCCAGGCCGCGGTATGTTGCCGGATCTGCGAGGTATTCCGCTAATGCCGCCTGAATGGGATGGTTCGCACTGAAGACATTGAATTGGTGAATTTTTCGAAATTCTTTGGTCAATATTTCCGGTGCCACGATGTAACCGGTTTTCCAACCCGTATTGTGAAAGGTTTTGCCAAATGAATAAACAGCCAGCGACCGTTCCCGAAGTTCCGGATGGGCCAGAACAGTGGCATGCTGGTGACCGTCGAAAATCAGGTGTTCATATACTTCATCACTCAAAAGTATAATATTGGTGTCGCGTAAAATACCGGCCAATGCATCCAAATCAGATACTGAAAGGACTGTTCCTGTCGGATTACATGGCGTATTGGTGCAGATCATTTTGGTGCGCGGCGTAATGAGGGCTTGCACCGCCTCCCAGTCGATCTGATAATCCGGCGCAGATAATGCGTACGGGATTGCTATCCCGCCCATCGTTTCCACCGACGGCCGGTAGGAATCATAGCAGGGTTCAATCAGGATTACTTCGTCGCCTGGTCCCACAAATGCAGCAATAGCACAAAAAATGGCTTGAGTGCCGCCTGCTGTCACTGTGATTTCTGTGTTAGGGTCAATGGTTACGCCGGGATAAGTGATGGCTATTTTTTGTGCTATCCGCTCCCGCAAAAGCGGTATGCCCGGCATAGGCGAGTACTGATTGGCTCCGCGCTCCATGTGTTCGTATACCAGTCGCCGCAATTTCGGATCGGGATCGAAATTGGGAAAGCCCTGTGAAAGGTTCACCGCACCATGTTCCTGTGCGAGTGATGACATCACTGTAAAAATAGTCGTGCCGGTGTTGGGGAGTTTAGATTGGATATGCATTTTTAGTGGTTAGTGGTTAGTGGTTAGTGGTTAGTGGTTAGTGGTTAGTGGTTAGTGATTAGAGGATGCTGCTAATCACTCACCACTAAACACTAATTCAGCAAACGTACAAGAGATTTTGTATTTTTGAGCAAAAATATCAAAAGCTGTATGTTAAGATCCTTTATTATCGCATTTGTTGGATTGCTTGGTTGTCCACTTTTTGCTCAAACTAATTTTGTATTAACCCATCCTGCTGCTGAAGCTGTCCTGTTGGGCAATTATGTTACAGGAGATTATTCAGCCACAACTGTGTTGGATGATCCAGCGTTGATTGCCAGTGAGTTAAGTACACGGATATCGCCCGACAGCCTCAAGTCATATATTACAACCTTGAGTTTATTTGGCAACAGGAACTCAGGCAGCGATACTGTTTCGCAGGTGAGGGGCATTGGCGCAGCGCGGCGTTGGACGTATGAAAAATTCAGGTCGTTTAGTTTGGTCAATGAAAATCGGTTACTGGCTGGCTATTTTCAATTCGACCGGGAGATGTGCAGTGTCGTCAGGCACCGCAATATACTGGCAATTTTGCCAGGCTCAGATCCCGATCCCAATGGCGTGATTATTATTGAAGGGCATATCGACAGCCGTTGTGCAGTATTGTGCGACACCGCCTGTGTGGCAGAAGGTGTGGAAGACAACGCTACTGGTACGGCCCTGGTGATCGAATTGGCGCGCGTGATGGCACGCTATACTTTTAAAAATACTATTGTATTTATGGTGGTAATTGGCGAAGAACAGGGTCTTTATGGCGCTGATGCCTTTGCGGCGTATGCTAAAAGTAAAAATATTCCGATCAGAGCGGTGCTCAATAATGATGTGATCGGCGGGGTTATTTGTGGAAAAACATCGTCGCCACCATCTTGTTCGGGTTATAATGATATTGATTCCACCAGCGTCCGCCTGTTCTCTTCGGGCGGGTTCAATTCTGCGCATAAGCAACTGGCGCGGTACATCAAACTGGAATACCGCGAAAACTTGGCAGCATCGGCGGCCATTCCAATGAATGTGCGCATAATGACACCTGAAGACCGCACTGGTCGGGGAGGCGACCACATTCCATTTCGGGAGCGCAATTATCCAGCTATGCGCTTTACGGCTGCCAATGAACACGGCGATGCCAGTAATGGACCTGCGTATGACGACCGGCAGCATTCTTCCCGCGATATATTGGGGGCCGATACCAATAATGATAATGAAGTGGACTCCTTTTTTGTTCAATTCAATTACTTGTCGAGGAACGCCCTGATCAATGGCAATGCGGCAGCCATGATTGCCCGGGCAGTTCCTTCGCTTACTGGTTTTACAGGATACCGGTCGGGCGCAACGGTTAGCATCACACTGACCGATCCGGCCAATTTGGGAATTTACAGGGTCGCCTTGCGGTCGGCCACCAACGATTGGGACACTGTTTATACTTTAACCGGCGCGACCAGCGGTACATTCGCCTGTAATGCCACGGGCGGCTTGTTTGTGAGTGTGGCCAGCGTAGATGCGCAGGGTGTTGAAAGTTTGTTTTCTGTAGAAAAAATCATGACCACAACGGGTACGCAGGATCCCGCCGGTACTGCTGATGAAAGTCGGAATATCCGTTTGTTTCAGAACAAGCCCAATCCATTCGATGAAGCAACATGGATCAGTTTTTGGGTCAATGAGGTGCCGGGCTATCACCATGCGTCCATTCTCATCACGGATATGAATGGGCGCCAGGTAGAAGAAATTCCGGTGTTGTTGCGGCAAGGGATGAATGAGGTCCAATACACGCATGGCTATGGCGGGAAAGGTACCTTTTCGTACGCATTAATGATTGATAATAATCCTGTTGATGCGCGGAAAATGGTTTTTGCTAATTGAGGTGAATCCGTAGAAGGTTTCCGGATATTTTGCGGGACAATATATACTGTATAGTTGAAGTATTGTCAACGCTGTTCAATGGTCACTTTCTAAAAACGCGCCATCCCAACACGCCACACCCGCCCACGCCAAGAGCGTTTACGGTACCGTGCCATGCGCGCATAAAAGGAATTTGCATCCAATCCATGGGGTAAAATGGCCGCATTGCATACCCCAATGCAAGGGTCATAGAGAAGAACAGACTCAGTCCGGTAACCGTCCATAATAAACGCACAGGCAACGGGATATTACCGCCGCTGCTCAGCCGAAAATAGCCCCAGCCACACAACCATCCTGATACTGCAACCGTGGTTGCCGCAAATGCTTCGGGGATAAAATTACCGGTGAGTTGTGAAATAGTTATCCCAACGGCGGTGAGCGGAACAGCCACAATTGCCAGTTGGGCGGCAAGCTGGTTAGTTCGGGAAGGAGCTTGTTGGTACAACCAACCTGTCAGTAGTGGAAACAGAAAACCAGCATAATGGAAGTTAACACCAGTCAACAGTACAATGGCCCTGTCAAAACCGAGTGGCTGCCAGCCAAAACGATCAGCAATCGCCCACAATGCACCGATAATCAAAAATAGTTGTGCCGCACCAAGTGCCCATCGACCCGCGTCTCTTGTCTCTGACAACAAATAATCGACGCCTTTTTTGAATACCCAAAGACAGATCAACAGCCAGCCGCAAGCCAGCGAACCCGCTAATGTTCCAGGAGGCAGCAACATGGCTGCCACCAATCCATAGCCACCCAATGCCACAGGAAGTGCTGTGCGTTCAGCGTAGCCCAACAATTGGAAGGCCACCGGAACCCATACCAACACGGCTAACTGTAACAGGAGTTTGGCCCATTCGTGGTGGTGGGCATTAGGTTGCTGGTTAAAAACAAACCAGAGCCAGATCAGGGCACCTGTTAAAAGGAGGTGTAAATAGTTGAGTTTTATGATTTGCATTTCAGCATCTCATTACCTGAATCATATCGAAAACGGGCCTGAAACCTGCGCATGAATGGATATCCGATTTTGGCTAACCAGTGGTGTGGCTTTGAAAATGCCTTAATGGAATACCAAATATCACCGTTGTAGGCTTTTTCGACCAAAAAAAGTTCTTCGCCTTCTTCAATATGCCCGGGTAAAGTTCCGTAAGCAAATCCGTAGTATAACGGCTCGTCCACTACATAAACCACCCGGCATGAATTGCGCCACCAAAGACCAAAAGCCTTAGCGAACATCGCTACCGTTTCATCTTCTTTTATCGGGGTATTGGCAGGTAAAATGACTGTCCACGCTGGAGGAAACATTTTCCAGGCGCGAATGGCTTCTTTCGCAATCGCAAAATCAGCATCTCCATGGCCAATTTTGACCCGGTGAGAATCATTGTCATAACCCTCAACGGACGAATTCCACGCTGTGCCACCATAATCAGCGTAAGTTAATGGAAGCGTTTTTTCTTTGTCAATAAAAGCCTGTACTGCTGAACTTGAAGGTAAGGTGAGTGAAATCATAATTTAAATTTTCAATTATTCCTAAATAACTTACAAAACACCATTAAAGTATTTACTGTTTCATTTTGAGTGGTCAATTGAACAATAACCGGATCAAAGTGCGGTTGATTATTCAACGTTCAGTGCTGCCATCACCCCATTTACCGGCGCGATTACCCAAAGTTGAACGACCGCCGTGGGGTTGATTTTGGTAAAGGCCTCCCGTAACCACAGCATGGTGGATGATATTTGCTGGAATTGAGTTTTTAAGACGCTTTTTTGCTCACAAAAAGGTACTGTTTGAAGGATAATCCATTCATTGTCTTTTGTTGACAATAATAAATCAATCGTGTGCTCCAACATTCGGTTACCCACCGGCAGCCTGATGGGTACTGCTTTTTGAATGGAGCCTGCGCCAAATTTCTGTTGTAATGCGTTCATCAGGAGCGTATAGTGACCAGCGAAGGCTTCTGCTGTCAACTGCTGGGTCAAGTTGCGTACCTCCAGTTGCCGGCGGGCCAATTGCAGCACCTCCTTCGGTGCTCCGGGGTCTAGTCCACTGAAAAGCAGTGCGTTGAGTGCTTTGTCGATTTGGATATCGTATTCACCTTGCCAGGTCATTGCAGGGGCTATCTCCTCCAATGCTCCCGTTTGGGCAACAATATTTCCAGGCGCTGCTTCCGACGCCGGTTGAATCCGGAAAGGGTAATGGTTTTGCTTGCCGGCATGTGGCCGGTGAAACGGGAAGGGCGGTTCGGCAATCTCCATTTCCCCAAAACTTCGCGGCTGGAAAATCATCGCTGTGGCTGCGTAAATCACACTGCCATCGCGGGACAAGAACGGTGTCTCATCCGTATTGGGATCGAGCGTGGGGATATCTTCATTGCCGTGGTTAAATACCCGGTTGAGCCATTTCGTGGGTTTGGAAGTGGTCGGGAAAACGAGGTAGTCGCGGGCACGGGTGAGACCCACATACAGGAGCCGCGCTTCTTCATCGAGGGCCTGCCGGTTGGCTACTGCATAGGCCTCGCTTTCGAGGAGGCGCGTTTCGAGCCGGGAACCCCGGATTTGATCGGCATAAGGATTTACCCAAAAACGCAGCCACCGTCCGCCGAGAATATCGTCGAGATTGGGTGGCGCTTCGGGTACCAGATTGATACCCCATATTTTTTCCTGCAGAGCCTGATCGAGGTTATGACAGATACAAACCGGATATTCGAGGCCCTTACTTCTGTGGTAGGTCAAAATATTAACCGTGTCGGGGCTTTCGCCGCTGCCCTGGAAATCCTTACCGTTTTCTGCTAATGTATTGAGCCACAACAGGAACCCGCTGATGGTAGCAGCCGAGTGCAGGCGCGTGCAGGCCGATTCGTAATCGGTGGCATACCGGCAGAGTACTTCGAGGTTGTCGAGGCGTTGCACTGCATTGCCCAGCCGGACGATTTTGCGGCGCAGATCGGTTTCGGCGATGAGCAGATCGAGTGCTTCTGCTGCCGAGCGCAGGTGTAAATCGCTGCCGGGAGCGGGGATTTCGAGCGATTCCCATTTCCTGGCCGGGTCGGCGGTGGTAATTTGGCGGAGCAAGGCCTCCAGGGTGGTATCGCCGCTGATAAGTTTGATTTCGGCTGCACTCAGCCGGTCGTAAGGATTGACGAGGCGTTTGAGGTAAGCAAGTGCGATTTTGATTTCGGGGGTCGACAACAGGCCCGACCGCGCCACACCAGCTTTTAATCCCGCACGGTGCAAAGCGCCGGCCATGGTTTCACAACCGTAGTTTTTTCGGCAAATGACCGCAATATCGCCGGGCCGGACCGGGCGAATCGTCTCCCGTTTTTTATCAAAAATGGGAATACCCCGCTCTAATAAAACACGCACTTGTGCTGCAATACAATCTTCCATCCACGGTTGACCCGGGACTTTCCGTTGGTCTTCTTCATTGACAAAATTCCAGTGCAGCAATGCGGCATGGTTGTCTAAAGGATCCACGTTATTTTTTTCCCAGAAATCAGTCTCTTTTTGTTTTGAAAAAGCCGGATTCAGGACCACTTGCGCTGGTGGCATCGTATCGAACGCTTTGGTAAAAACAGCATTTACAGCCTCTACCAGATCGGGCCGGCTGCGCCAGCTGTCTTTCAGGATATTCTCTTCACTTACGCCGCCCGTCGCTTCGATAATCGCCTGCATAAGAGCGGGTTCAGCGCCCCTGAAACCATAGATACTCTGTTTGGGGTCGCCTACCCAGATCGAATGTTTGGCAATGCGGCTGAGTTGGAGAAATATATCTAATTGAATTGGAGAGGTATCCTGGAACTCATCGACCAAGAGCAGATCGACCTCATTGCGCAGCGTTTCGCGCACTGACGGAATATGAAGCAATTTGCTCACATACGTCTCCATATCGGTATAATCGATCAGACCGCGTTTTTGTTTGTATTGTTCGAATTCGGCGAGTGCGCCGGCTGCAATTTCAAAAACTAGGTCGATATAGCCTTTCACATCGGCCTGAAAACCGCGGTGTTCGTCGTGGCTGAGGGCGAGGGCGCGCAGGTCTTCCAGGAGATCGCGGCTTTTGGCTCCGGGGTTAATTTTAGCGATTTTTACCCATTCGTGCCAGTATAATTCGCCGCGCCATTTGAGCGTGTTTTCGATTTGCCGGAGTTGTTCGGTGGCATCTCTGGTGGTTTTGGTGGTATCCACTTCGTTATTATCAAGGGCGGCGACCGTTTGCTGGAGCGCGGCGATGAGGCGGTTATTCCAGGTAATTTCATCGGTAGCTGTGGCTGGCGGAAGCATCGCTGCGAAGGATGCCCAGGATTTCTGGCGGCTCTTTTCGAGGGTGTCTTTAGAAAAATTATTGGCCCGGGCCACGTCGGTAATTTGGCG
The DNA here is from genome assembly GCA_044350415.1 of Saprospiraceae bacterium. Lineage (GTDB taxonomy): Bacteria > Bacteroidota > Bacteroidia > Chitinophagales > Saprospiraceae > M3007. The sequence goes on from JBILHQ010000037.1 coordinate 9,872, forward strand.
GATAGAAGAGCGCCAGTCGAATGATTCTCCGTAGGTTTTTTTGGTGAGCCCGAGGCGGTCGGCCAGTTCGTTCATGCGGTCGGTGCGTTCATTGGTCAGAATCTGGGTTAAAGACTCATTGAACAACCGTTGTTCATCGCCATCAGCAATCACTTCCACCAAAGGCGAAACCCCTGCTTCGAAGGCAAATCGCTGCAATAATTTGGTGCCGATACTGTGAACGGTCCCTATCAGGGCGCTGCCGAGTTCATTGGCAGCTTCGCTTTGTCCTTTTTCAAGGAGGCGCGCCCGAACGCGTTCCTGGAGTTCGGCGGCGGCTTTTTTTGTAAAAGTGGTGGCGATAATGGCCGACGGGCGCACCCCTTTTTCGAGCATCTCCAACATGCGGCCTGTAAGTGTATAGGTTTTTCCGCTACCTGCACCGGCAGAAATGACGGTGATGGGCAGGTGGGGTGGGTTCGGGTAATTCATGGAACAAAGTTAAGGCGGATTGTTCGGTTTTTATATGATTGATGGATTCAGACATTTATTACTACTTTTAGCCTTGAACCCAACGAGTATGCCGCTTTATTGGTACAGAATACCTTGACAATGGATGTACTATTTGAAGCACTCACTTAGCACCCTGTCCCAATTAAGAATATTGGGCAAGTGCGGTTAGTTCGGGTGATTCAAAGATTTAGATTATCCTTGTCTTGGGAGACAACAACACTCCTATCTACGAAATTAAATAATATACCAACGGAATGGAAAAACTAGAAATACCCAAATTTCATGAAACTTTTAATCCTATTTTGGAAGTTTTAAGCAATGGCGAAATAATTCATTCAAGAGAATTGCAAAAAATAGTCCTTGAAAAATATTACTCCCATTTACCTGAAGACCTCTTGTCTGAAAAAACAAAATCCGGTGAAATTTTAATTAACAACAGGATTGCTTGGGGAAAATCATATCTCAAGAAAGGTGGCTATATTTACTATCCAGATAGGGGGTATGTTCAGATTACAGAAAAAGGTTTAACACAAAAAGCCCCATTATCTTTACTAGAAATTCAAGATGATTCTAATATTTTGAATTTCTACACAGAAGAAAACTTAAAAACCAAATCAGGAAAGCACGTTTTAACAGAAATTAAAAATGCTTCACCACAAGACCTGATAGAAGAAGGTTTCGCTCAAATTGAACTTGATATAAAAAATGATTTACTCGAAAAACTTAAAACTATCGATCCATATTATTTTGAAAAAGTAGTTTTGATTCTATTAAAAAAAATGGGCTACGGGGATTTTATCGAGACAACAAAATCATCAGATGGTGGCATAGATGGAATAATTAATGAGGATAAATTAGGCTTAGATAAGATTTATATTCAAGCTAAAAGGTTTTCCGAAAATAAAGTACGGGAGAAGGATATTAGAAATTTTATTGGTGCTATGAGTGGGGACACCAATAAAGGTGTTTTCGTCACAACATCATTATTTGATAAAGGCGCTGTAGAAAAAGCTAAAAACGCACATCACAAAATTATACTGATTGACGGGAACAAACTCGTTAATTTGATGCATGAATATAACGTTGGAGTTCAAATAAAATCGGTCTATGAGGTCAAACAATTAGACGAAGACTTTTTTATTGACCAGTAAGAAAAAATTCCAGATATGCTTTTAGACCAAATAGGGTGAAATAAATGTCGTTTTTTACGAAAAACAACAAAAAAATGCTTAATAGAATTGCAAAATACTGATAATCAGCAAATTGCTATCGACCAAACAGGGTGAAATAAACACCCAAAAACCTAAAGAACTTAATAGATGTCTAAAGAAACATGACAGAACAAGACAAAAAACTCATCTGAGGCGACAGCAAACTCATTCTTTTTTCCCTCGGAAATGGCCCCCTAAGAACTCGAAAACGAGCCCCCGTCCGGCAAAAACACTTGATTGCATAGCAACGCAACAAGCCTATTCCTTTCTACCCACCAAAATCCGCGGATACCGCGCTTTATCCTGTAGGAAATTAAACTTCCACTCAGGGTTTTGTTTCATTTTTTCCAGAAACATCTGTGGAAAACGCGTACTCACATATACCGTTTTTTCCCGCTCCATCATCACTGTTAACGAATCGCCCGGTAGAAAAGCAATTCCCTTATGCGCCAAATAAACAGGCAAATCGTGGGCTTCACTGCGCTCTAAGATCAGGGTCGCCCCGGTGCCTGCGGTTTGTTTCAATAAATCAAACTCTTCATTCGGCGCGTAACAGAACTGGTAATAGTTATAGTTGAGGTCCTGATCATAGCGGAAAGTGGACATGGTGGTTTTGAGATGGGACACAATTTCCCGTTTCCCATACCAATAAGATGCAACACAGACCAATAAACCGCCAATATGGACAAAGGTGGCCCAATTGCCCCTGCCTTCCCATTGGCGTACCGCAGCCGACCAGGCCAATGCAATAAACAGGGCAAAAACAGGAATCAACACCGTGTAAGTCCGCAGCGGCGGGGTGTCGCCACGCACTAAGGAGGCCGCAAATGGTAGCAGAAAGACGCCACCCAGCAATATTAATTGCTGTCTGGGTAAATCGCCTTTTTGAGTGGCCCGCCAGCCCAACACCAGCAATGGCAGCAAGAGGAACCGCCAGTTCAGGAAATGTTCGAGTGTGGTTTTAAGCAAAATAATATGATCGGTTCGGAAAGATCTTCCCGCTGTGATATACTCATTATTCGTTACCTGATAAAACACGGGCAGGTATAAGGCCACCGCTGCAAGACCGCCGCTACCCATGGCGGCAAAGGCGATCATCACGGCTCTTTTATTGTTTTTGCCCAATAACACAGCCAACATAATACCAAATGCGGCCACCACATACAAATTGGAGGGAATGGTATACAATAAGCCAAGTACCGACAGGGCCAATGCTGCAATCGAGATGCGATCCACCGCCTGAGCCGATAATACCCGAAAGGCACCATAGATCAATCCTGTGATTAGGAGCATACTCAAAGAATAACCGCGTACCTGCAAGGCAAAATTGCCAAATGCCAGGGTCGTCAGCAACACTACAACTGCAATAGCCCCACCAAGCGGATCAGTAGCCTGGCGGCCAAGCCGGTATACCATACCTGCTGTGGCGAGGGCTAACATACCTGGCCAAAGGCGAATACGCCAGGCCTGGTCTAATAATTGACCCAAATCTGTGATGCCCGACAGTTGAATCCAAAGCCAGTGAAAAACATTGGACAGGATATGGTTATTGGGCACATGGTAATCCGACAAGACAGTGGGCAAACCTTTGAAGACAAAATGTCGCAAGGTATAGATTTCGTCATTCCAGAGCGGGTCGTTGCCATGGACCCAGACCATATCCCCAAAAAGCAGTGCGGATACCCCCAGAAACACCCACCAAAGAGACTTATTGGTCATTTGTATAATTGATTTTGATGGGGTAAATATCTGGAATCTTTGTTCAATCTATATTATCTAACGTTTATTATCTCCGATCTCACGTTATTTAACATGTATTAGCAATAACGTATTTAGTCTTCAGCATATTCCGGCCTGGCGCATGCCGTGTATTCCCACCCCTAGAACATCCTTTTACAAATCCTTTACATCGTTTTACACCAAAAAAACGGCCTGACCTGCCCCCAGCCGTACTTTTGTAATATTGTTTCACTAACCAAACAAAGTCATGCATATTCAAGTCCTCGCTTTCGTACTCTTTTTTCAATCCTTCCTCGCCTGTCAGCAGGGGCCCGAAAAGCTGCGGGCATCGGAAGCCAGTTTGGGTTTCCAGTCCGAAACCAGCGGTCAACAGGCTGCTGAAAAGACACAGCCAGTGGCAGCCAATATCATTTTTCAATCTACCGATGGCGGACAGACCTGGCAGGACATCAGCGCAGGGCTCCCGGTTGATTTGGAGGTCCATAGTGCTTTTGCGGGCGATGGTGAAATCTTTTTGGGTGCTGAAACTGGCATGTTCCGCGCCACCACCACGCCCGTATTAGTACCGGTATGGGAAGAAGAGGTGTTCCTGGGCGAAAAAATAGCAAATATTTTTCCTGGCAAGTCTGGTCTTTATGTCAGTAGTTACGAGAGCGGTTTTTTTCAAAAAACACCTGGCCCCGGCACCTGGAAGCCCATGGCGAACAACCTGACAGACAAGCGGGTGTGGTCCGTTTTGGAAACAACGGACGGGTCCATTTTCGTTGGCTGTAACAGCGGTATTTTTAAATCCACCGACGATGGGAAAAACTGGAGACAGGTCTTTAATAACAAAGGTTTTGTCACGAACCTTGTCGCAGCAGATGGTGTGCTCGTTGGCGGTATTGAAGGGGGGCTGGTCCGCTCGGCTGACAATGGGGAGCACTGGGATTTGGTATTTTCCGAACCAGGCTCATTTTTCAATACAGGGCACGTTGACGGTCGTTTCGTCGGCATGACCAGCGCAGATGCTTATGGTATGACGAACTGGCTGTACGCTTCTTCTGACGGCGGCAAGACCTGGCAAAACACCTATGAGGGCCTCCCTCCGGGATCTGTTTACGACCTCCAGCAGGCAGGCGAATATCTCTTTTGCAGCCATAAAGACGGTCTTTTACGCTCCAGCGACCGGGGTGAAACATGGGAACACGTGTCCCCGTCCAATGGTAAGTCGACCTTTAGCTTAGTCGTTTCGGGTAATGTGATTTATGCTATACCCAGAAGAGGAGGGTGCTAAACACGAACTACAACACTCCCTTTTTTATGGCCTTCTTCTACGTATTGATGCGCATCTTCCATTTTCGATAATGGATCTTCCCGATCAATCACAGTCTTTATTTTGTCCGTTTTCAGGAGTTCCTTAATGGCTAAGAAATAGGTTAATCGGTCCTTCACCGGCAGTAATCCGGTGGAGGACGATTTTGCTTTTTTACCTCCCCAAACAGCCGTCCGGATCATTTGCCTTCCAATCCATGGTTTCCCTTTCTGCATCATGATATCAGCGGCTGTTACCGTTGTCGCATGAACCTTGATTAGTACTTCACCAGCTTTTGGGGTGGGCTTGGGCACTTCCGCCAGATGGAGCACTTCGGGTCCACCGTATTGTTTATATTCTATTGCTTGCATATGAACGCTGATTTTGTTTCAGGATGCAAAGGTAGGGGGCAAGATTCCCTCTTTCATTGACTTTGGTTAAGAAAGAAAAATGGTACTTTTACACGATTATGAAAAAAGAACTTGCTGTTATTTTGCTGCTTTTTATCACTATGGTGGCTGTAGCGGCACAGTCCATCAACCTAAAGGCAGATGATTTGAACCTGACTATTTCCCAAACGGGTCAAATAATTACCTTAATGAACCCGGCCAATGGCAAAAGCTACCTCGCTTCGGGTCAAAACGCGCCTTTATTAAGGATCAGGACAGGTAAAGAATGGGAAGATGCAGACCGCGCTGTTTTTAACAGTAAATCGGGCGTGATTACCCTGAATTATCCCATTTCCAAGGTCTCCGCCGATATAATAGTGGTTCAGCATAAAACCCATTTTGTTTTTGAATTGGTCCGATTTAGTACCAAAACAAGGGTCAATGCGGTCAATTGGGGGCCATTCCCCACCAACATCAGTCAAACGATAGGGGAGGTGATTGGCGTGGTGCGCGATGGCGAATATGCAGTCGGACTTCAGGCATTAAATGCAAAAACCATTGGCGGTGTTCTAAAAAACGCTTCCGGAACGGATGATTCGAGAGGATCGGTGGCCATCAGTCAGGCTTATGGCAGCAGTTTACAGGCATTCAGTCTTGATCGGTCGATCGCCAGGAGCGTCACTGTTTGGGGCGATCAATACCCCGATATGCCAGTCGATGCGATTCCCAATGAGACAACTATTGGTTCGAAGATAGCCCTTTTTGGATGTTCTGAGCAGCAAGTATTAGACCGTATCGGGACAATCGAATTGACCGAGGGCCTTCCTCATCCTTTGATTAATGGAATTTGGTATAAACAGTCCCCCGAGACCGGAAGAGCCTATCTTATTGCCGATTTTACAGAAAAGAATATAGATGCCATGCTGGACTATACGCAACAGGCCGGCTTGGTATCGCTTTATCAGGAAGGCCCATTTCAGTCATGGGGGCATTTTATCCTCGACTCTGTCAGTTTCCCGAATGGCAATGCCGGCATGAAAACCTGCGTTGAAAAAGCGGCAAAAAAGGGCATTCGAATTGGTGTCCACACGCTCAGTACCTTTATCAATACCAATGATCCATATGTCACCCCGGTTCCCGACCAACGACTTGCGATAACAGGGTCCTCCATTTTGTCGGAACAGATCAATGCCGCTGCAACTGAAATTCCGGTGGAGTCCAATTTCTATTTCAAAAATATCCAGCCGAGTACGTTGCATGCGGTGCGCATCGGGGAAGAAATCATTCGTTTCCGGGAAGTGACGGCAGAGCGGCCGTATCAACTGCTCGATTGTCAACGCGGGGCTTATGGAACTACAGCAGCAGCACATGCAAGGGGTACCCAAGCGGGTATGCTGATGGATTATCCCTACAATACGCTTTTTCCCAATTTCAGTCTGCAGCAGGAAATCGCAGGAAATTTGGGGCGTTTCTTTACCGCAACCGGTGTTTCGCAAATGGATTTTGATGGTCATGAAGGCTGTCAATCCTCGGGCGAGGGCGATTATGGGATGCAGGCTTTTGCCGAAAAAGTGGTGAAGGACACGAAGCATACCTTGGTGAATGGTACCAGCCGATCCAGTCATTATTACTGGCATATTTGCCATTACTGGAACTGGGGCGAGCCGTGGTACGGTGGTTTTCGGGAATCGCAGGGCGACTACCGGTTAGAAAACCAGCCATTTTTGGAACGGAATTATATGCCGAATATGTTGGGTTGGTTCTTGTTGTCGCCCACCACCACCGCCGAAGATATCGAATGGATGATGGCGCGTGCGGCCGGGTATCATGCCGGTTTTGCATTGGTGGCGCGGTATGAAAGCCTTCAGAAAAATCCTCAAACGGCCCAATTGCTCGGTCTCGTCCGGCTGTGGCAGGAGGCATATACCCGGAAAATCTTCTCTGCGGAACAATTGGCCAGGCTCAAAAATCCCGAAAATGATTTTCATCTGGAGCAGGATAACCAGGAATGGCGGCTTTTCCCGTTTAAAAAATACAAATTTGAACACGACAAAAAGGTGCTTCAACCCGGTCAGCCGACTTCCTCGGAATGGGCGTTTGTCAATACTGATGTCGATCAGCCGTTTAATTTTACCTTGACTTTTATGGGTAAAGAAGGTGTTATTGCAAATCCGTGGATTGAAATGGATGGTTATTTTAGGCTGGAAATTCCGGGGCAGTATGAAGCAGGGAATTCTATTGTTTGTGATGGTGCCACTCTTAAATTGTACAACAATAAAGGGAGTTTTAAGCAGGACATTGCATTGAAGCAAGCGGTACCTATCTTAAAAACCGGGAAACATACTATAAAATTGGATTGTCAATTTCGGGGTGATAGTGGTTTGATTAACAGGTTGGTTATTAAGACGGCGAGCCAGCCGGAGATCATTTCGAAATTTTAAGTTATTTACCACATAGAGCGCATAGGGTTTTCACATAGAGCACATAGGGCGTAGCATAATCGCTATGCTGGCCCTTGTGGATCTGTTGCGGTATTATGAAAACTAAAAAAGCACAGGAGAAGAGGATAATGATTCAAGAACGGGTAGTCAACCTCACTTCGACAGGCTCAGTGACCTGTTGACGCTTCAAGAACAAAAAGCCCGGAAACTGAATATTTGTGCTTGAAGGAATCGACATATTCCCAAACTCCCGTACCTTTATTGCTTGTATTAGATTTGTTGCGTTGGGAGGCTATCCGGCCAGAAATTGATCTTTTTTGCCTGCTTTTCGGCTGTTTTCGGGCCCGTAGCGATGCTACGAGCTCAAAAATGCGCCTCAATCAGGCAAAAAACCGCTAATTTCATGGCTCGGCGGCTCCCATCGCAACAAATCTATTTAAAAATATTCTTATGAAGTCCATATTATTTTTTGCACTGTTTTCACTGTTTACGCCATTTGCTGCGATGTCTCAGGCACCTGCCAATACTGTAGCAGACAGTCTTGTTTGGTATACCGGTCTCGATGAAGCCAGGCAGATCTCGGATGCGAACCATATTCCGATCTTTGCTTTTTTCACCGGCAGCGATTGGTGTGGATGGTGCCATAAGCTGCAAGCCGAGGTGTTTGCCAAACCTGCTTTTGTGGAATGGGCGAAAAAAAATGTGGTCCTGCTTGAGTTGGACTTCCCACGCCGGAAACAATTGGCACCTGAACTGGCGCAGCAAAACAATGCCCTCCAGCAAGCTTTTCAAGTGCGCGGATATCCTACCATTTGGGTGTTTTATGTAACCCCTAATGAAACCAATACTGGCGTTAATTTGGCTTCCCTAGGTTCTTTGGGCTATCCACAAGGTGCTGAAAAAGGCAAGGAAGAAGTCAAATTCCTTAAAGATGCGGAAGCTGTTTTGGCGACCGGGAAAAAATAAGTGCTGTTTAGTGCATGTCTGGGATTTTTTTCTTCCAGACATGCGCTAAAAGACCGCAAATGATTTACAAAACAGTTTGCCTTTCCTACTGACGGCGGCAAAATATATCCCCTTTGGCCATGTCGCTGTGAAGTAACTCATCTCTTCACCTGAAAAGGATTGACTGAGTATAAGCTGCCCGCCTGAATTGTAAATAGTGACTTCTTTTTCTTGACCAGGATGTACTCCATCGCTTGTTACAATTCTTTTTACACCGCCCTGTAAATTCTGGATAACAAAATAATGACTATTTATAATCTCTGTAATGGGTAAAGTGGCGTCATCGGCTGGCAGAAAGACCCATTTTAATATATTCTTATAGGGTGAAAAGTATTGTAGTCTTTTTTGATGAACCACAGATGCAACCAAACCAGTTTGCATGTCTTTAGTATAGGTGACTAAGAAAGAGCTGTCAGGATCGTCTTGCAAACTAAAGCGGTAATCGGTTTTTATTTCAATCGGGACCCAATCGTCATCATATTTGGCATGAGACCTTTTATAACTGAAATAATATTGCGGCAAAAGGGTGTCAAAATTGATAAAAATTTCTTTGGTGTCGAAGTCGGTGATGTGATGATGCTCCCCACTTGCAGTCCATGCCCCCGAACTCTGCCACCGAAGTTTTCGTTTTTTGTAACTATCAATTCCGTTAAAATAGATATAGTCAAAAAATGATTTTTTTATCAGGGTATCTTGTTCGTAAACCCGTCGTGTACTACTCCGGCATAACGAATCAAGATAATAGCCACTAGTAATTGAATCAAATGGGGAATATTGATTATTGGTTAGATTTAGGTTGTATTTACTTAAATGTATGACCCTAAAGTCAAAATCATGGCTGTAATAAGTTACCGTATCAGGTTTTGAGAAGTTCGACACAAATACCAGTCTTTGTGTCACTAAATCCGAATCATTCTTTGTATAAACTATTTTTTTCCGTATCATCCATGTATTCGCCATATTATCCCAATCAAAAAACCGGAGTGAGTCTGGATTTCGGGGAACATCAAAATTCCAGCTTTGGGCATTATAGATTTCAGTTCGGGAAGCCCGCACGTAACCAGAACCAGCATCTTTTTGCCAAAGGGTCTCCGAAAGTTTCCATGCATTATCAACCCATTCGGCCTGATGTCTTAGTTTCATAGTAGTGTCTGTCCAGGTTTGCTGCAGCGAATCCCATTTTACAGCATATCCAATCACCGCAGGCGGGCTAAAAGACATAATTATGTCTGGAAACTGAATAACAAAAGGCGATTCGAGAAAAATTTCTTCATAATTATCAGTTGGAATGTCCGGATACAAATAATTATTGAATTGTGCCTTCAAAAGGACTGTATTCAACAGGAAAAGCAAACTAAGTACTGGCTTCATAATGGCATAAAAATTTAAAATAAAAGCAGCATCCAAATGGAGAAGCCAAATGGATGCTGCCAGTTATGGTTAAAGTTTGATAAGTTTTACCGTTTTTATTTGTCCGTCATCGAAGCGGGTTGTCAATAAATAAACGCCCGAAGGAGAGGTTTCATTAATAACAAAGATTGCACTGGCCGTAATGCCCGCTTTCAATTGCATCATTTGCTCCTGAATTACCTTTCCATTAATATCTGAAAGAATAAGCCGTGCCCCAACATTTTTTCCACGCAGTACAGATACATTGAATGTGTTATTAAATGGGTTGGGTGTAACATTTATTGCCTTTTCGAAATCCTCTCCTCCCAAATTCGCTGGTTTTCTTTCAACGGGTGCATTACTTACCCTGCTTGTGTCTGATATTGGTAACCGATCCATCATTTTAAAATCGGGAAATTGTTGCTGCAGGTAAGCCAGGACAAACGCCTTTTCAGTTGCTTTTACTTTTATCACTTCATCTCCTGAAACAGCAAAGCATCCAAAAGAGCATCCAGTGCCGATAGATACTTCATCGCAGAAAAAATCAAAAATACTGGCCTGCAGTCCACTTCCTTCACAACCAGTCGCAATTTTACATGCACAATTTGCTACCTCCTCTTTTGTAATAGATCCTGTTCCTATGATTACCACACTTGCCGGGTCTACTCCCCCTAAACTGAAATAATCACAAAAACTTACATCAACGCAAAATGGGACTCCACATTCGTCGACGCCACTTACCCTGGAAGTTGACATCGTGCCCAAATGATTCTCGTACAAGCTCCCGTCAAGACAGAATTCCCGAATTAAACATCCGGTAGGCCCTCCGGGGCCGTACACTAAGGTAGAGCCAGCGAAGAACCATGGTCCAACGAATCCATTGTCACAAACAATTCGGGCATTTCGGCAATCAGCCGGATTAAATTGTACTTGTGACGGAAACTCCTGCACTTTAACTACCACACTGCCACAAAAAGTAAGCCGCGTGCATCCCTGATCCTGGACAGTTATTTCCTGCGTGCCGACTGTGAATGTTTTTGATGCGGTACAGCCATATTTATCTGTAACCGTTACGGTGTAATTCCCTTCCGGCAGTTGGCTTTGGTCTTTATTGGGCCAACCATTACTCCAGTTATAGGAATAAGGAGAAACGCCATTCCCGGAAATATTCAGACTGATTGACCCTTCTTCATAGCTAACACAGGTGGGATTTATGGTGCCGGAAATGGTGATGACCGTCTCATCGCAATTAACGATTTTGAAACACTTATTTGCAGCACTGCAACCACTGCTAATATACACACAATAATCGCCGGGCTGAAGATTGGTTAAGCTTTTCTCGTTTGAAAAAAAACTGCCCATTTTTTTGCCAATATAGCCCATAGTCTGAAGATGGCGGGTTGAAATTAATATTTATTGAACCGCCTTGAGTGGATGAAGCCTGTATTACTGTACCCTGAATAGTAAAAGTACTTGGAATACACATCACCGGGGTGGGTGGCTCATTACTGTTTCCGCAGCAACAAATAATGATACTTTTTGTCGCTGAGCACCCCGATGCATCCGTTACCGTAACATTGTACAGACCAACTTTACACAAGTTGTTCAAATCCTCTTGTGAACTCGAGCCTCCGTTGGGCATAGACCACTGAAAAGTATATGGCGAAGTACCGCCACTGGGGTTGATATCAATCATAGCATTGCAGTTTTGTCCCTCACAATCACTAAGCATTTTTACTGCCTGCAGGTTAACCTTGACGTTGGAAGAAAAGGCATTAATGGTATAACATGCCGTTGTCGTGCAGCCATAATCATCAGTTACCGTCACGCAATAAGTCCCGGGAACAAGGTTTGAACGGTCTTTTGTCGTGATAGTGCCATTATCAGCCCATGTATATTTATAAGGAGCGTGCCCACCCATTACTGATTGAACAATACTTCCTTGTTGTTGAGAGCAGCTCGGGTGCATAACACTTCCTGTAATTTGCATAGGCCCTACCGGTGATTGTATTAAACGGCACACAGATTCGGAACACCCTGCTGTATTTGTAACTGTCACACAATATACAGACCCAATATCCAGATCGTTGCGGACTGTTAAACCATTATTTGCATTTTGGGTAAATCCATCATTCCAGTTTAAAACAAATGGGCCTGAATTATTTAAGTACAAGTTCATTGTTCCACCTGCATTGTAGGGGCATTTGACGGTAACGCCAGCCGCTAAAATGGGATCACATCTTTTGATAATTCGGCATAAGGAGAGTGTGCCACAGAGGTTGTCAGTAATTGTTACGCAATATTGCCCCGGTTTAAGCCCACTTATATCTTCAGTATTGGCCATAAACCTAGATGGGCCTTTCCAACTGAATTCATAAGGCGAATACCCGCCAGTCAAAGTCAGGTCTATTGCACCATCGTTAGCACCGTTAGTGGACTCATCAATGACTTCTGCTAAAACATCCTGACTGAACGCTTGAGGAAGTACAGACATGAGCGGCAATAACCATAAAAATCCTTTTATAGTTAAATAAAATATATTTTTCATAAATTTATTTTTGAAGTGAGTTATTCACGGATTAATTCTTCCGAGGTTTTTACAAATTGTTTTTTGGCTTTATCAAATTCAAACAACACCTTGTATTGCTCGGAAGGCTTATCAGGAAGTGCCCCGATAGTCGTGATAAAGATCCTTTTCAGTGCTTCTACCTGACCATTATCTAAAAAGGTGTAACGGTAGTTTTCATACTTTTTACCAGGGAAAATCGCGCCAACCAATGGGAACACTGGAGGTAGGGTTAAAAAATACATTTGCCAATGATCACTAACATATTCGAAACGAATACATGATACCTTTCCCCCATCCCTGAAGTATGATATACAACTATCATTGCCGACACATTGTAACCAACCATAAGGCCCCGTACTGATTGCTCCAATTGTATCAATTTTAGATTCATTTAGATGACTTTCAGTGAAAATTACGCCTTTTAGGTTAGGAGACCATATAGCTTGGTGAATAGCGTTTTTTGTCCGAAGATCCAGTAATACCGAATCCTGAGCAGAAATCGTATGACCTGAAAGTATAAAAAATAAAATAATTGCTAAATGTTTCATAAATTATGGGTTTATTGTTAGTTCTAAAGTACCTGGTGAATTAGGCTTATGCTGATACATTACTAGATAAGCGATTGGGAAAAAACCTGAGTTGTCAATATACACTATTTCCCCGTATGCGGCTCCTCCTCCTGTAATACTTATATTTTCCCATTCTATTTTTGTCGCACAAATTGGCGAACCATACGATGGGTCATAATACTTATTGTTATATTTTACTAAAGCATGATTTGGGAAAGTCGACTGCGGATCAGTATTGCCCTGTCCTCCTATACCAGACTTAGGGCCAAAATTCATTGTATTTGAACCAATAATAACGGGCCCGTTAGAGACAGGTATCATACCAAGGCCAGGGACTGTTACATCCACGATAGGATTGTATTCCATATTCCATGTGTAAAATTTATGACTGTTCACATTATATGAATTAACAAAAAAACAAGGTTCAATTGATGGCGCAAAAGCAAGATTGGCAGCAGCAGGGCCAAAAAAAGAAGTAATGTCTGAACTTAAATTCGCGACAAAACCGCTGCCGGGGTTGTAGGTAACCTCTGAAATTACCGAACCAGATATTCCTTGTGCGCGAATCATATCATCAAAAAAATATGCCCAGGCACCACACCTGCTATTTTCAAACATCAGTAAATTTTTTGTAGTAAAAAAACAGAAATTGGCTCCTTGCCCCGGAGGATCGGGCCAGGCCCAATAAGTCATCGCGCCAACAGTCGGGTCATCTCTTCTCGGAACAGTTTTTGATGCAAAGGCACTGTACATGTTATTAACGATGAGATCAGGATCAGTCTGTCCTTTTGCATATTTATAGCCATAATATAATACTGAGTGGAAAAATTCAATACCTACCGCCGGTAAAATTGGAGGGGTATAGGTCACATACAGCGGGTTTTCACTTTTCCCAACCTTTTTCCAGGGTCCGTTGGGAGAATCAGAAATGTACCATGTAACCTCAAACGGATCATAAAAGTCAACAATATTCGCCGGGAATATCGCAGGTAATGCTACAGGGTTGTACTTACCTGTATTATTTAGTTTTTGAACCGGAGGATCATAACTTCCGGGGCCGTCTCCCTTTGCCCATACTTCTTTGGTACAGCCATTCAAATTGAATTGAGCAACGGCTCTGATGGCTTTCCCACTGATAAAGGCCACAGGAGTTTTCATATCCGGCGTTTTCCAGGCGAGGTCACTAAAAATCGGATTAGGGGTGTCCGTATTTGGTCCGTAGTCCTTGCTGATGGTCAATTTGTAGTCAGGAAAACCTGAAGGAGCCAGATAGTCCACATTTTCCAGTGTGATTGGATATTTAAAAGTTGTGGAGCCGGGTTGGGCAGAAATACTTGGCCCCCCAACAAGAGATAAAATTGCGCTTAGGGACAAAATACACAATTGGAAAGGATTAAAGATTTTTAGTTGTTTGGGTGGTACCCCAAAGAACTTAATGTAAAATTGCTTTGAATCTGATTTGTTTTTCATAAATTTACAAAATTTTTATTTCCCGGGCAGCAGTTTGGTTTCCAGCCTTTTGGCTGCTGCCCGTTTTCCTCCATTGACGCAGGGAGATGTCGCGTAATTATTTATGCTATACAAAAGTCAGGCTCACCAGTGCCAGAATTTGTCACTTTCATTTTTAATTTAATTTATTTTCGAATCCGCCTTTTATTTTGATCAAAGTACTTTCACCGACACATATTTTGAATTCCATAAATACCTTTTCAGAATAGTAATAAGTTTTTCTTATTTTATTGTAATTTACTGGTAATCCCTGATCTTTCAAGGCTCCTACCAAACGATGAATATTTCTTTTGCAGACACCCAATCTGACTGCCAATTCATCAGGACTCCCTGTCGATCTACTACGAATCAGGGAATCCAATCTTTCCAGTAAGAATAAATCGTCAATGATGTTCATGATTAATGTTGTTTAATATCAAAGCCGTAAACCTAACACCCCCTCTTTCAATTGCATCTGTTAAAACTAACAAATAGGCAGATTGAACTAACCGTCGTGTCGTTTTGAGCAACCGTTGTGTAAAAGCGTAGAAAATTCCAACCGTTGCTGTATGGGCACATCCGTCACTTTTTTTATACACAAAAAATGCCTTTTGTATCATTGCCGCTGTTAGTAGATATTACCATTAAAATTGCAAAAACGATATTAAAGGATACAGGGACAGGCAAGGTGGCATTTTTTAAATTCAAAAATCCAGGGACTGGCTTTTAGCAACGTGCACAAATAACTTTCCCTACCTTTGCGGCTCATTTCCGGTTTACCTCCTTTACGATGTCCGCTCCCCGCTACTCCAATAAAGTCCTTGCTTATATTGCCCTTGGGGTGATTTGTATCGTGTGGGGAACCACTTATACGGCCATCAAATTTGCCGTTCGCGATTTTCCGCCTTTTATGCTGGTGGGAATGCGACAGACCGCAGCAGGGCTAATTATGCTCTCTATGGCGTTGGCAACCGGCAAGCTATCCCCTAAATCGGAAGGGTATTCCACTTTAACCTGGCGGTATATCGGTTTACAGGCGATTACCGGTTTGGCAACGATTACGGGTGGCAATGGCTTTATTACGTGGGGCATCCGGTTTGTATCATCGGGATTAGCCTCCGTAATTGGTGCATTGACCCCGGTAATGGTGCTCGCCATCAATTTCGCATGGCACCGGCGCGGAGAAAAATTGAATAAATACACTATTGCTGGAGTAACGCTGGGTTTTGCCGGGTTGGCCTTTATTTTTAACCACGGTTGGCAAGATTTCCTTAATCCCGACTACCGGTGGGGTATTGCGGGGTGTTTTGCCTCCTGCTTTACGTGGTCGCTCGGTACAGTAATGGCCAAACGTTTCAATGCACCAGGTGTTTCTCCCATGGTCAATGCGGGAATTCAGGTAACCACCGGCGGACTGGGTGGATTTGTCCTCAGTATTATATTCGACACTTCCCATACCATCCACCATACCACACAGGGCTGGGCATCCCTTATTTATTTGATTACCATAGGTTCTGCGTTGGCATTTACCTTGTATATGTTTGTATTGAAACACCTGAGCGCCACTGCCGCTTCCGTTTATTCTTATATTAATCCGGCTGTCGCCGTCATTTTAGGTTGGCTAGTACTAAATGAAGGCCTTTCGATGTTTGAAGTAACAGGAATGTGCATTACCTTAGCGGGAGTTTGGCTGGTCAATAAAGGAGAGTCTTGAGGTATGAGTTATAAGGTATGAGTTATGAGTTTTTTAGAGTGTGCTGTGATGTCCGCTTGTGATGCCTGTCTGTGTGTGTTTAATTATGTGGTTAAAATATAAAAACAGGAGAGGAGAGTGTTCAAAAAAACTCTGTCAAACAAAATATTCGTTTCGCTAAGCATTGATTCTTGATTTAAAAACCTGCTGAATTTGCAAAAAAATACGCTTCAGTGTACATAAAATCGGCCATCACAGTGTACGCCACAAAACTCATAACTCATAACTCATAACTCATAACTCATAACTCATAGATTATAACTCATAGCTCATAATTCATAGCTAAACAACATGCATAGTAAAATTGCTGGAATTGGATATTACGTCCCGGAAAGAGTGGTCACCAACGACGAACTTTCTCAAATAATGGACACTACCGACGAATGGGTACAGGAACGGACCGGTATTCAGGAGCGGCGATATGGTAAAAAGCATGAAGAAACCCCTACCACGATGGCGGCTGTCGCGGCGCGAATTGCCTGCGAACGTGCCGGAATTGCGCCGGAAGAGGTCGATTTTATCATTTTTGCAACCCTGAGCCCTGATTATTATTTCCCGGGTTGTGGCGTGCTGCTGCAGCGGGAATTGGGTATCACCCATAAGGAAGTGGGGGCCCTGGATGTGCGCAATCAATGCAGTGGTTTCTTGTATGCCTTGTCGATTGCCGATCAGTTTGTCCGTACCGGCACTTATAAAAATATATTGGTGGTAGGTGCTGAAATGCATTCGATGGGCCTCGACTTCTCCACCCGTGGCAGAAATGTAACGGTGATTTTCGGCGACGGCGCTGGCGCTGCTATTTTACAACCGACAACAGAACCGGGGAAAGGTATTTTGTCCACCAAGTTGCATGCCAATGGTACTTACGCAGAAAAGCTCGCGTTTGTCAATCCGGGCAGCCACGGTGGTTACCACGCCACAAAAGCGGGAGAAGAAGTTGACTTTGGATATCCTTCGCCCGATACCTATGGCGAGATATTCATCACCCAGCACATGATCGACAATGGACAGCAATACCCCAATATGGAGGGGCAGTTTGTGTTCAAAATGGCCGTGCAGAAATTCCCGGAAGTAATCCACGAAGCCCTCGCGGAAGCCGGTCTTCAGGTATCGGATATCAATATGCTGATTCCCCACCAGGCCAACCTGCGCATCAGCCAGTTTGTACAAAGATCCCTGAAACTTCGGGATGACCAGGTATGGAATAATATTCAGAAATACGGCAATACTACTGCTGCATCTGTACCGATTGCACTCTGCGAAGCTTGGGAGGCCGGTAAAATCAAAGATGGCGACCTGGTATGTCTGGCGGCTTTTGGATCAGGATTCACTTGGGCGTCGGCATTGATCAGGTGGTAGTTGTTAAGTGTAACCTTTCCAGCCCTACCTGTGTCATACATTCAAACAGGCATTCATGGCGACCCAACTTAGCGACGAGATACTGATTGAGCAGGCGATATCGGGCAAACAGCAGGCATTTGCCATGTTGGTGCACCGGTATGAGCAATATGTATTTACCCTGGCCTTGCGCATGGTGCGCCAGCGGGAGGATGCGCATGAAGTGGCCCAGGATAGTTTTTTGAAAGCGTTTCGGTACCTGCGTGATTTTCGGAGCGAGAGCCGGTTTAGTACCTGGTTGTACCGCATTGTATACAATACCTCCCTGAATCATTTGCGGAAATCCAATCCGGAAATCCAGTCTATCGACGACGATGACCACCCGGTACGGTTGCCCGATGCCGGCACGCCCGACGCTGGTGTACTGATGGAAAGAGCAGAAAGGAATGTATCGCTCCGGGAAGCCATTGCCCGACTTTCGCCCGACGATGCAGCAATCATTAACCTGTTTTATTTGCAGGAACAGTCGCTGGAAGAAATTTGTGCGATTACTGCTATGACGATGAGCAATGCCAAAACAAAACTTTGCAGGGCCCGGCAACGTTTAAAACACCAACTGACTACAACACTAAATATCTAACATCATGAATAGCAACGGTTTTTTGGTAAATGAGGATATGTTATGGGACTATGCAGATGGTCTTCTTTCTGCTGCCGAACGGGCGCAGGTAGATGCGTATATGGCACAACATCCTGAACAACAGTTGCGGTTGCAATCGGTACTTGCCGACCGGAAGGCCCTGATGCAGCTGCCCCTGGATTCGCCGCGGGCAGGTTTTGCAGATAAGGTGATGGCCGCGTGGGTCTCCGAGCAGGAGCATGAACGCGCAGTGACCACTGCCGACAAAAAAGTATTGCTTTTCCCGTTGGTCCTGGGCTCCATGCTGGTTGGTGCCTTAATAGTAGTATTGACTGTCGTTTTTTCTTCGGCCATGCCAGCTGCTGCGCCATTAGCGGTCCAGCAAAACTTGCCGCAAATATCCCCTGATGCCATTATTCAGGTGCTCGTGAACCCTGTAACCAAAACCGTTTTATTTGCAGGCTTTTGTCTGGCCTTTTTGGGATTGGTGGACCGTTATTTACGGTTGCGTTTCCAGAAAGCATCGTAATTATTTACCACATAGGCCACATAATTAGTTGTCTCATAGCGCATATAGGCGTAGTGTCATCTGAGAGAATTCTTAACTTCTATGTGCGCTATGTGAAAACCTCCTATGTGGTAAATACTTACAAAGTATGATTATATTTTACCCAATCTATAGCCCACCCCAAGGCGCAGCATCGTTTCAATGGGCATATCGAAACTAAAAACACTTCCTTTCCGCTGTTCAGCCGAAAATACCGGATTTTCCAGTACGCTTTGTTCGACCCCCATACTGACAAAACTCACGGCTACATTCAGGTCAATCACCAATCTTTTTCCGACATTGAACTGCGAACCCGGCATAAACCCAGCCCTCAAGGCTACTCTGTTGACGGAAGCGGTGTAATAAATATCGGGATAGGCAGATTCAAATGCGGAATAATGCCAGGCAACATTGTAAAACCAGCCGATATATCCGGTTGATTTTCGTTTTTCATCAAAGCATTTTTGGCGTTTGAATTCATTTTGGAATTGAACATTGCCGCGTTTAGCGTTTCCTATTGGTCGGGGAGCGGGGTCCAACTCATACTGCGTTTGCCAACCTCCCGGTGTCCCGCCCAACAAGAATTCCACAGTTCGGTTATTTTCTTTTTCCCTGGCATACCCAATTTGATACAGGAAGGAGACATCATAGTTATTAGATGATGTGATGATTTTTTTGTTGATATCTGAATATACGTAATTTGGGTTTTTCTGGATGCCAGTGTTCAGGTAACCTTTGAAGTAATGAGACTGTGCAATGCCCGCATGAGCAAGCGTACACAAAAGGGCGATTGTCAGGAAATGTTTTAACATAGGATACAATTTTTATAGTGCAGAAAAGTAGACTATGTTGGCGCATATTACCCTGTATTGGTTGTATGAAAGGTTACTGGTCTGACCGATTAGCAGGTATTCATCTCATGGAACCAATCAGTTTACTCCTCAACAACCGACCAGACCAGAAACCCCGGAGCCAGAAACCTAGTGCCGCATCCACCGAATAGCCTGTGAATTGGCGCGATAGATTTTTTGTTCATCAAGGCTTGAGGAGGGCTTAATGCGGGACATTTTAACCGACGAAGAACGCAGATGAACGGAAAATATGGCCGTCCATTCACAGGCTATTCGGTGGATGCGGTACTAGTAACCAGTAACCTTTTAAACTTCCTCCCTGCTCAGCAAAGTATGAACGGTGGATGCGGCGGCGGCGGCCAGAAAATGGCACAGACTATACAGCAACAAATTGCCCCAGGAAATGACCCCGCTAATGGCCGCGCCAGTGGCCAGCATTGGATTGCCGCCGCCGCCTGATATTTTTGAGATGCCGGCAAGGAGCGCCATCAGCAATACACCGACTGCCAATTTTCCGCCTGTACTATCAGCTGCAGCAGTACTTAAAAAGACATATATCAAGGCAAATGCTGCCAGAAATTCACAGAGGATACCACAAATAACAATCGGTGAGACAAGGGAATACGTGATCGAAGGCAGGGCGCATGGAGCCAGTACACCGGCAATCATGGCCGCAAGAATGGCACCTCCTGTTTGCCCCAAAATATAAAGTGGCAACTCATCCCGCAGCATTTTCCCCTGAATAAAAACGGCCAAACTGACAGCCGGGTTAAAATGACCACCCGAAATTTTGCCTCCGGCAAACATCATGGCGATAGCAACCGCCCCGATTGCTATGGGAGCCATTTCTCCGGTTACCATCAGTACCGTCAGCACTAAAAAAAAGGAGCCAATCAGTTCTGCAATTAATTTTTTCATACGAATAATACCGTTCTTCGGTGTAGTGAAATAACATGTTGGATATTTCAGGTTAATTTTGCCGGAAAATTACAACACCGGTTACACTTATTCATGAACAATGACACAACAGTTGTCTTTTTTACCCTGTTCCGCACCGACAATCCATATTCCTCGATCAGTTTGAGTATGGCCCGCGAACTGGCCAAAACGAATTCGGTTATCTACGTCAACCATCCTTATTCCTGGAAAGATGTGGTAGCTGGTTGGGTAAAAGGTGATCAATCTTTACAGAAACGGATAAAAGACCTGTTGCTGTACAGGAATGGCTACGAACACCTGGGTTCCATTCCGGAAAGGTTCATCGCAGTAACGCCCCCGCCGACCCTGCCCATCAACTGGTTGCCCCCTGGTAACCTGCATCAGTTTTTCCAGGGCATCAATAACCGGATCGTGCTGCGGTCCATTCAAAAAGCCTTGATCCGTGGCGCAGTGAAAGATTATATTTACATTAATTGCTACGATCCGTTTTTCGCAGGTGCATTACCGCCTGAGATGGGTGCTTTGCTTTCTGTTTATCATTGTATTGATGATATTTCTCAAAACCCATATACAGCCCGCCACGGGGTAAGGCTGGAGCAGGAAGCCATTGCCAAAGCAGACCTGACGCTGGTGACTTCCACCAACTTGTATACCTTGAAAAAACCTTACACCGATCGTATTGTCACCTACTTTAATGCAGCCGATGTGGCTGTTTTTAGTCAGGTTATATCCGTAGTATTTCCAAGGCCAGGGATACTGAATGGCAGGGCAGGACCAGTGATCGGGTTTATCGGGAATCTGGATGAATTGCGTATTGACTATGCGTTGCTTAAAAAGACAGCATTAGCGCACCCTGATAAAACGCTCCTGTTGGTCGGCCCCGTGAATAGTCCGGAACCAGTAGCCATCGGATTAGATCAGCTGCCTAATGTGCTTTTTGCAGGTAGTCGCAGTTTGCAGGAGTTGCCGCCATTGCTGCAATATATGGATGTGGCCATTATTCCTTTTTTAAAAAATACCCTAACCAAGAGTATTTACCCGCTGAAGATCAATGAATATTTAGCGGCCGGTAAACCAGTGGTGGCCACAGGATTTTCTGATGATATCCGCACTTTCAGTAATTGTGCCTATATTGCAGATACTGATGCGGCATTTATCGAATTAATTGGTATAGCAATTGCCGAAAACACCCCGGAAAAGGTGGATGCCCGCACAAAAGTAGCGGCCTCCAGTACCTGGGAAGTCAGGATAAAAACGTTAAAAGAATGGATAACAAAAAGACCACACTCACCCCATACCAACAATGGATAGAAAGAATGATGCACGCTTTTATTGTGGTGGTACTGCTGGGAATTTTGTTGAAGGTGCTTGTTTTTTAAGTAGTCATTCATATGAATAATGGGCTATTTTCTTTAAGTAACTAGTGCCTCGGCCAATAGTGGTCGAGGCACTAGTGCCGCATCCACCGAATAGCCTGTGAATTGGCGCGATAGATTTTTTGTTCATCAAGGCTTGAGGAGGGTTTAATGCGGGACATTTTAACCGACGAAGAACGCAGATGAACGGAAAATATGGCCGTCCATTCACAGGCTATTCGGTGGATGCGGCACTAGTACAACACAACGGTCTACTCTACAGTACGACATTACAAAACTCATAACTCCAAAAGGGCTTCCCAGTATTCTACCGCTCGTCTGGTATGCGGGATACAAATAGAGCCACCTACCATATTGGCAACCGCAAAAATTTCAAAAATCTGATCGGTGGTAACACCCAGGTCATGGCATTTCCCCAGGTGATATTTGATGCAATCGTCGCACCGAAGCACCATAGAGGATACCAATCCCAGCATTTCTTTGGTTTTTACATCCAATGCACCTTCCTGATAGGTTTGGTTGTCGAGGCTCCAGAAGCGTTTGATCACTTTGTTGTCGTTGGCCAGAATACGATCGTTCATCCTGGCGCGATAGTCGTTGAATTCTTTTATCATGAAATTTATTTTAAAATTTAGTCCCAAGTCTGTTAGTCCCAAGTCTGTTAGTCCCAAGTCTGTAGAGTGGACCACAAGCACGTCATTTTATTCTTTGGGACGAAATGCTTGTAGTCGACGCTACGAGTGGTAACTGATAACTAACAACTGGTCAACTAACCACCGATAACTGACAATATAAACGAAAACACTTCCAATTGTTCGGGCTCGTTGTGTATTTCATGGAACAAGCCCGCCCATTCTTTGTAGGTAATATCTCCTGTTAACCTTTCAGACAGGTCTTTTGTTGCGGGTGCGGCAGTAATACCGTCGGCACCGCCATGCATCAGCAAGGTGCGGCAGGGAACCGGTCCTGCATAATGGTCTAGCCAGTCAGCGCCTTCCATCAGGCTGATACCAGCGGCGGCACTTACCCGGTCGTGTACTAATGGGTCATTATTATAGGCATCGACCACGTGTTGGTCGCGGGAAATTAATTGCGTGTTCAGGCCGGAAGGTAAAGAGAGGGTAGGAACAATATTGCGCAACAATTTTCCCAGCCCAATTTTTATAGCAGGCGCTTCAAAAGCGAGCCTGATCCAGGGGCCGGTGGCAATCAAACTATTGATCCGCTGGTCTTTTCTCCGGAAGGCATAATTGAGTGCGACATTGCCTCCCATAGAATGGCCGTAGAGCCAAACAGGAATACCGGGATAAGCAGCGGTGATTTTATCGAGTAACAATCCCACGTCATCGAGATAAGCATCGAGGTTGGGGGCGTGCCCTCTTTTGCCTTCACTTTTGCCAAACCCCTGCTGGTCGAAACCCCAGACGGCAATTTGAGCGGCATTAAAAAATTGCGCCAGATGATGGTATCTGCCTGTATGCTCGCCTTGTCCGTGAATGAGCGCAATGACTGCACGTGGAGAGGGGCAGTCCCAGTGCATACTGTGGAGTTGGAGGTGAGCAGCGTTTTTCCAGTAAATTTCCTGCATATTCATTTAACGTACAAAGGTTCCGTTCAAAAAAATGCCGCGTTTATCTACGCCGACTTTATTCGCTTTAAAAGCAAAGGTACCCCGGAGTTTAATTTTTTTTGGGTCAAATTCATCCAGCGTGCAGGTGCCTTCCATACAATCGTATGTTTCACGGGCGCCGCCTTCGGCTGGTGTAATCTGCGCGATAACGGAGAAACGGAGCGGCAAATAGGTGTCAGGGTCGAAATTCGTTTCTAATGGAAGATTTTTCAGCTCATTTTTGGTAATACCTGCCAATACCAAATAAAGTTTGCAGAGCTGATCGGTGGAATCCTGCATCGTCAAATTAAGGTGGAGGGAAAAAACCTCATTGTCGCCCAAATCATCCAGCAGTTGGGCGTGCGCGGCCCAAACCGGTTCGTCAGCGGTGGTGACATTCTCTTTAGAGATTTCATCGTAGTAGCGCCAGTGAAACAGGTTTTTGGAAACGGGTTTGTTTAAATTGATCGGTATACTTTGTTGCCCTTTGGTGAGTGCAACATCCACCACATTTATTTTGCAGGAGGCGCACGAAAGGTTAAAGGTGTCGTTGGGATAGGCCCGGACAATGGTCGCCTGTGCAGGAACAGCAGTAGTGAATGCACAGGATAGCAAAAAGGTGGTAAACAGGCGCATGAGATAACCGGAGATGAAGGACTTGTTATGGCAGGACTTCCGCTGCTACAAGTCTTGCAGGTAAAGTGCAAAGGTAAAAAAAACTGGCATACCCCCGACATTTCGGGAGTATAGCATGTCTGAAGTCTGGAAAATGAATTCAGCCTATTACGGTAGGTTTCGTGTTCTAACTTTGCTCATATAACAATTCTGTCAACGGGGTCTTTAAAAACCATGCTCCCTGAAAAAGGAGGCGATTCCAGCTTAAACACGGGGTTTAGACTGACAGGAAATGCTAATCGTGTTCTTTAAGTCTGTTTTATTGAAAATATGTTTCAGGTGTTTGTGAATTAAATAGATATCTTTTTTGACAGGTTATTCGCTGGATGCGGCACTAGATTGATGTGTTCAATGATACATGTTATATTTTTCCAAAAGTATTATACTGTGTTTTGTTTGCTGCAAAGTTCGAGTTCTTTATTCATGAAACTACTGGGATGGGTATGCCGGCAGCTATTATAATATTCTGCTGTATAGTTGGAGGTAAGATAAATTACAGGAAGTGAAGGAGATGTCTCTCTTAATGCCTGTTTTTTCTTCTTTCCCAAGGTCTATATCAACCAGGCAGATATCCGGACGAAACGTTCTAAATTTCTCTAAACCTGATTTTTAATCAGCAGCAAAATGGCAATTGTTTAAGCCTATTTCCTGCAAAAGGAGCCTGATTAAATCTTAGAAATTGTTATTGTCCTCCACAACAAGGACAACAATACTTTTCTGTTCCTTCATGATGTACACAGTGTATTTTGTTTGTCATAAACTAAATAATACCTGAGAATCAAAAAATGTCGATTTATACTTTTACTACAAATCGTGCTCCGCCAGTGTGTGCCTCTTCCACCGAAATTCCTCCTAGGCTTACTTGAACAATGAAAGACCCGTTTGGTTCCCATTGGCTGACTTGGCGGCGCAAGTCCGCTACGCTTGGCAGCGAGGAGTATCA
>JBILHQ010000038.1:0-34958 GCA_044350415.1 Saprospiraceae bacterium
AGAATTTTGAACAGGGGCCACCTATTGAAGCACCGATTTTGGTGCGGGTAACCGGCGAAAACTTAGATACCTTGCGACAGATCGCAGGCCGGGTGGAATCCATGATTGGCAATATTGAAGGAACAATCTATTTAGACAATCCTATTTCGACTGTCAAAACTGATCTCGTTGTAAAAATCAACAAAGATAAAGCGGTTTCTATGGGGATTCCCGTGGCGGAAGTAGACCGAATGGTACGCTTGGCTATAGCCGGATTGAATATGGGGACTTTCACCTCCAATACCGATGCTTTGGAGTATAATATCGTACTGGGGCTTCCCAAAAACAGTTCGCACCCCGATTTGTCGGTATTTGACCGTTTGTACGTGAATAGTATGGCCGGGTTTGCAGTGCCGATTAGCCAGATAGCGGAGATCCAGTTCAAGCCATCGCCCAATTTTATACAGCACTATAACAAGGACCGGTTCACCGGCGTTTCTGCTTTTGTTAAAAACGGGTATTTTGCCACCGCCATTATCGCTAAAATGCGCGAAGAACTGGCTAAAATGCCACCACCATCCGGGTACAGTTATGTGATTGCGGGCGAAGCAGAAAGTGCAGAGCGGTCGTTTGGAGGCATGGGGACGATCATTATCATCACCGTATTTGGTTTGCTGGGTGTACTTATCCTTGAATTCAAAACTTTCCGAAGCACCATTATTGTACTTTCCGTTATTCCATTAGGGATCATCGGTGCCGTGCTCGCCCTATTGATTACGGGTTATCCATTTTCGTTCACTGTAGTCGTGGGTTTAATCGCATTGATGGGTATTGAGGTGAAAAACTCCATTTTGTTGGTCGATTTCACCAATCAACTCCGGTTAGACGGCAGGGGGTTGGACGAGGCCATTCAGGAAGCGGGCGAAATTCGTTTTGTGCCGATCCTGCTGACTTCCCTGACGGCCATCGGCGGCTTGATTCCGATTGCGATAGAAGACAATCCGCTCTATTCCCCGCTCGCCTGGGTGCTGATCGGCGGATTGATATCCTCGACGTTGTTGTCGCGGATTATTACGCCGGTGTTGTATAAATTGTTGGCGCCGCGGGTGGAACATTGATATGATATACGAATGATACCAGAATGAAACGGTATCCGGATTATTCCCTGCCAGATACTGCTTCATTCTGGTATCATTTGTATATTTTTACAATAAAACAATTTGTTTTTTATTGTTCTTTGTATTACCTTTGCCTGCCTATGGCAAAAGAAAAATCTTCACCCCACCGCAAAGAAATCTCGGAAAATCCGAAGGATATCATCAGTCAACCGCATGACAAGTATGTAAAGGCCGTGTTGCAGCATAAGGAAATGGCCGTTGCTTTGTTACGGTATTGTGTACTGCCAGAAATTATCCAAAACATTGATTTGGAATCACTTCAGGTGAGTGAGGAAACATTTATCGATGAGCATCTCAAGGCTCATTTTTCTGATATTTGTTATAGCGGTTTTACAAAAAATGAGAAGCCCGTTCGTGTCACGGTCATTATTGAACATAAAAGCAAGAAGCCGCACACTCCGGTATTGGAACAGGTTAATCGATACATTTCTAACTCCTGGAGTAGTGATGTGCGGCAGGGGCGACCATTGTCTTTAACACTTCCTGTACTTATTTATCATGGCAAACAAATCATTGCTAAAGAGACACCCGAAACATTGTTTCCTGACACTCCGGCCGAACTATTGAGTTTTGTTCCACGATTGGACTATATCCTGCTTGACATACGCAGAATTCCGGATGAGGTCCTTGAAAGCATCGAGTATTTGCTTTTACAGAAATTTTTGATGGTCTTAAAACACGGGAGAAGTGCCGTATACTTTGAGCATTATTGGAAAAAAATCCTTATTTTTGCACCAGGGTTTCCCGATCAAGTGCTCGCTTCAGCTATTTTTCGGGTAACGATGGTTTATCTTGGTAAAACTTTACCATCATTCAATCAAAATATTAAAAATATGAGCGACTTACTTTCTTCAGAAGAACAAACAGCAGCCAAACCTTATATCATTCAGATGCTTGATAATGCGGAAGAAAAAGGTATGGAAAAAGGTATGGAAAAAGGTATGGAAAAAGGTATGGAACTGCTGTTAATGAAATTTTTGAAAAAGAACCCAACTATGAGCGACGGGCAGGTGGCTGAAATATTTGAAGTGCCGTTAACTTTGGTGCAACGCATAAGAGTGAAAATGTAATTGTGGAATTGTTTACCTGTCGTTTGACTTTAGTGCAACGGGTAAGAGTGAAAGTGTAATTATGGAATTTTTTACCTACCGTTTGGCTTTATAAAGCAGCTATTGCTTCTTGCTTCCCAAAACTGTAGTAAAAGAAATGAATGAGGAATAACGTAGCTTGCTATGCAGTTATTTAATGGCATGTTCACTACCTTTCCTACTTGAAATGATGAACGAAACAATATACACCGATCCATTCCATCCACATGTGATTATGCATCGGGTGGAACGTTTATGATGGAAGGAGCTGGTGATGAAGCATATTCTTTTGAAAAACCTGTTCACAAGGCTGAACCAATATACTCCGCTCCTCAATCCTTCTCTCCTGCTTGCATTACCTGTCGTGTGTTCAACCTCGCCTGGACAATCCAATGTCCCCCCCAATAAATCCTCCCTTGAAAATAAATGTCCGTGAAAAAAGATAAATATATATATTTGTGCGAATTATTAGCGCCACATGTCAGTTGAAAATCCATTTCATGCCAGTTTTTAGAAACCGCTACAGAAATCTTGCGGGCCATTGCGCATCCGCACCGCTTGCTGATTGTGGAAATGCTGC
This sequence comes from Saprospiraceae bacterium, assembly GCA_044350415.1. Lineage (GTDB taxonomy): Bacteria > Bacteroidota > Bacteroidia > Chitinophagales > Saprospiraceae > M3007. The sequence goes on from JBILHQ010000038.1 coordinate 2,826, forward strand.
ACCGAAAGCAGTCTTTGAATGTAACTGAAATCTATGAGGAGTTGAATATTGAACAGGCTGTACCATTTATTTTCTTGAAATATTCCTGAATATTTTCCTGCGGGTAGATCAATTATCCGAATTGAAAATTTGTTGATGCTCTCTCTTTCCAAAATCAGTATAAATTCTACAAAATATTATTCTTAATATGCTGTTTATTTGGCCTTTTTGCCAAATAAATGCAATGAAATATAATTTTTTTTAATTTATAAAAAAAATTATCAAATTATCAAAATATGTACATGCTTTTGTGTCGTGCTCATTTGGGCTAATAATATTTGACCTTCAACTCTTTCACTTAATTAAATTTGTTTTCGCTTATGCCAACTTCGTTTATACACGACGCGCACGTAAAAACCGGATGGGGACTAATGAGTGTGATACTGGCCTCTTCGGTTGGTACACTGATCGAATGGTACGACTTCTACATTTACGGTACGCTCGCTCCCTATATTGCCAAGCAGTTCTTTCCGGCCGATAATGAAACGGCCTCTTACCTTGCGGCTTTGGGGACATTTGCAGCGGGATTTATCGTCCGGCCCTTTGGGGCATTGTTTTTTGGCCGGCTGGGCGACCTGATAGGGCGTAAGTATACCTTCCTGGTAACGCTGGTGCTTATGGGTTTATCCACTTTTTCTATTGGTTTGATCCCCGGGTATGCCCAAATAGGCATGCTTGCACCGGTACTTATTCTGTTTTTACGGTTATTACAAGGCCTTGCCCTTGGGGGAGAATATGGTGGTGCCGCCACTTATGTCGCTGAACATGCACCCGCAAACCGACGGGGGTACTATACCGGATACATTCAGACCACTGCGACTGTTGGTCTTTTGCTCTCCATTCTAGTTATTATCACGACCAAAGACTACCTTGGAGAAAAAGCATTCAGCGAATGGGGCTGGCGGGTGCCATTTATTATTTCGGCTATTATGATTGCTATTTCGGTGTATATCCGCATTAAAATGGCCGAATCTCCGATGTTTACTAAAATAAAACATAGTGGTCAGTTGTCCAAAAATCCGTTGAAAGAGTCATTCGCGAATAAAGCTAACCTGAAAATGGTATTGCTTGCGTTGTTTGGCGCAGTGGCCGGACAAGGTGTAATCTGGTACACGGGACAATTTTACGCCATGTCGTTTATGGATACGGTTTGTAAAATTGAATTTAATACTGTTCGGTATATTCTGGCTGCTGCCATTACTGTTGCAACGCCTTTCTTTCTGGTTTTCGGCCATTTGTCGGACCGTATAGGCCGCAAGTGGATAATGATGGCTGGTATGCTGTTAGGCATCCTTACTTACCGCCCGATTTATCAAAAAATGCTGGATTTATCGGGGACCACCAATAGTGCTTTCCGCACGGAAGTTGCAGAAAAAGGGTTCGCCGGAAAATCTGTGCAAGCCGATGCCGCTACTGGTGATTCTACGGTCATTGCCACCACAGTAAAAGTATTTTCTGATGGAAATACTTTCCGGGAAGTAAAAACCACCAAAATTCTGGCTGATAAAACCAAAGAACAACCTAAGGCAGATGTGAAAGCAACAGTGTGGCTATCTGCCAGCAATTGGTGGATGATGGCGTTGCTTGTATTTCTCCAAATTTTGTATGTGACGATGGTATATGGTCCGATTGCGGCCTTCCTGGTAGAACTATTCCCAACGCGTATCCGCTATACGTCTATGTCATTGCCTTACCATATTGGAAATGGTATTTTCGGCGGCTTAGTACCTTATATCGCTACTTTCCTGGTGGCCAGCACTATCACGAAAGAGAACCCATTGGGCGACCGACTGGCAGGATTGTTTTATCCCATGATTATTGCCGGGGTTTGCTTAGTGATCGGGATTTTGTTTTTACCGTCCCGAACAGATAAGGGGGAGCATGGTTAGGTATCAGTATACCAGTTACCAGTCATAACGTTGGCCGTGTAAGCATTCCAACTCATTGCGAATTGCCGACACACTGCGGCGAATGTTAAGACTGGTAACTGATAATCAATCAATTAAAAAACATTCAACAACAATAATAAACTTATTTAACGCATGAATGCTCTTAAAAAAATATCAGGCATCGTCTGGATTGTCCTTTCTATTGCCGCGATTTGGTTCCTTTTTTCCCGTGCTTCAGTGGAGTTGTCTGCAGCAGTGGTGAAGCCCGATAAAAAAATATTCTGGTACAGTATTTTACCGGTATATGTGCCACTGATGCTGGGTTTGGCACTTTTTGGGTGGTATGCCTTGAAAGGGGAATATGATCAGGATGAAATTAAGTAACGATGAAACAATAATTATAGATTGATGTTCCTGAAAAATTGCACATTTGCAGCGATATTTATCTGCTTGTAAACTCAACACAGTACAAATAACTCAACATGACATTACAGATTCGCTCATTGGAAGAATACCACCAGGTTTATAACAGAAGTGTAACCGATCCGGAAGGATTTTGGGCCGAACAGGCAGCTTCCTTTCGCTGGAAAAAATCATGGTCCAAGGTGGTGAAATGGAATTTCAAAACCGCTGAAACAAAATGGTTTGTCGGTGGGAAAGTGAATATTACCGAAAACTGTCTCGACCGTCATGTGGAGGCTACACCCAAAAAAATAGCATTGATTTGGGAACCCAATGACCCCGATCAAAAACCTAAGAAGCTGACTTATAAGCAGTTATATCAAATCGTTTGCCAGTTTTCCAATGCGCTGAAAGATCAGGGAGTGAAAAAGGGCGACCGCGTTTGTATTTATATGCCCATGACCCCCGAATTGGTGGTGGCAGTACTGGCATGCGCCCGGATCGGTGCCATTCATTCGGTTGTCTTTGCCGGATTCAGTGCGGTGTCGTTGTCCGACCGCATCAAAGATGCGCAGGTAAGTGTGGTGCTCACTACTGATTATAACGCCCGGGGCGCGAAGAATATTCCAGTGAAAAAAGTGGTGGATGAAGCCCTGGAAATGGGTTGCGATTCTGTGAAAACGGTGATTGTTCATCAAAATACGGGTGATGCGACCACCATGAAAGATGGCCGCGACATCTGGTGGCACGATGCTGTGGCCGGAAAACGCAAATCGTGCAAGCCGGTGTATGTCGACAGCGAGCATCCATTATTTATTCTGTATACCTCTGGCTCCACCGGCAAACCCAAAGGGGTGGTACATACGCATGGCGGCTATATGGTGTATACAGAGTTTACTTTCCGCAATGTATTCCAATACGAAGAAGGCGATGTTTATTGGTGTACGGCGGATATCGGCTGGATCACCGGTCACTCTTATATTGTCTATGGACCTATGCTGGCAGGCGCGACCACTTTGTTGTTTGAAGGGGTGCCAACCTACCCCGATGCCGGTCGTTTCTGGGATGTGATCAAACGCCACAAAGTGAATATTTTTTACACCGCTCCCACCGCCATCCGCGCTTTGATGGCAGCTGGTGATGACTGGGTGAAAGGTCTGCGGTTGCCATCCCTGAAGGTGCTGGGAACGGTGGGAGAACCGATCAACGAAGAAGCCTGGCATTGGTACAATGAAAAAATAGGCCGGAAACGCTGTCCGATTGTGGATACCTGGTGGCAAACAGAAACGGGCGGTATGATGATTTCGCCCCTGGCGGGAATTACGCCGCTGAAACCTTGTTTTGCTACTTTGCCTTTGCCGGGCGTGCAGCCATGTCTGGTGGATGCCAGTGGCGACGAAATAAAAGGCAATGACGTAGAAGGGATGTTGTGTATCAAATATCCATGGCCAGGTATTATCCGCACGACTTACGGCGACCATGAACGCTGTCGGCAGACCTACTTTGCGACATTTAAGAATCAATATTTCACAGGTGATGGTGCCCGGCGGGATAAGGATGGCTATTACCGTATCATCGGTCGGGTCGATGATGTGATCAATGTTTCGGGCCACCGTATCGGTACAGCCGAAGTGGAAGATGCGCTCAATAAACATCCTAATATTGTGGAATCGGCGGTAGTTGGATATCCGCATGATATAAAAGGACAGGGTATTTATGCGTACGTTATTGTCAATGAACCTGTCAGGGACCTCACGGCCTTCCGGAAGGAAGTCAACGATGTAGTTACCAAACAAATTGGGCCAATTGCCAAACCCGATATGATTCAGGTGGTGCCGGGCCTGCCCAAGACCAGATCCGGGAAAATCATGCGCCGGATTCTCCGTAAAATCGCAGAAGGCGATGTTTCCAATCTGGGCGATACATCCACCCTGTTGAATCCTGAAGTAGTGGATGACATAAAAGCGATAGTGGTTAGTGGTTAGTGGTGAGACTCTCCCAGAGAACATTAAACACTCACCACTAAACACTAAAAACTTACATTTTTTTTAAGTATTCCACACTCGATTTAATACTGACAAATGCATCGGCTGGCATATCGTGTTCGATGAAAAAATGTTTGATGCCTGCTATTTTGGCAGCGGCAAAAATGCGCTGGAAGTCGATCACCCCTTCTCCGACAGGTTTGATATTCTGAAAACTCTTGTCAAAATCCTTGACATGGAGCAGCGGGAAACGCCCGGGATACTTGTTGAACAAGGCGACCGGGTCCATGCCCGCTTTATTGGCCCAGGCGAGATCCAATTCGAGTTTCAGGATATCCGCGCTGATTTGAGAACACAATAAATCGTAAGGTACTTGTCCTTCGATAACCGTGAATTCGCTGCTATGGTTGTGGTAGGCTAGTGTCATGCCGGCCTTTTTCGCCAATTCACCTGCTTTTTGGATTACTTCCAGCCCTTCCTTCCATTCATTAAGCGTGTCGTGTGGATAGTTGGCACACACGAGGTATTTTACCCCGCTTTCTGCCATGCCATCGATGATGAGTTGTGTTTCATTTTTAAGCGTATTCATTTTCGGCATTTTGCTGATATCAAATTTCGGATTGGGTTTGATAGGTGCACCGATTACGTGGTGGGAGCGCCATTTCATACCCATATCATTCAGCATCGATTTGAATTCCTTCGCTGTCATGCCATAAAATCCGCCTTTCGTACTGAAAGCGGATTCAATGTCTTTTATCCCCAGATCTGCCACTTTTTGGAGATTGCCACTTACATCCTGGTCGAGATTGGGGAAGAGGGTAAACAATTGTAAACCCAATGTACGTTTTTTCTTCAGCATATCCATCAGGGGTAGTTGAGTGTGTGCGAGCCCGCCTAATGCGGCAGTGCTGGTTTGTTTTAAAAAATGACGCCTGGTTAGCATAGTTCGTATTATTAAAATGGAGGAATAAAAATAATGTTGAACAGCAAATGTACCTTTTCATTCCGAAATTCCGGTTGGATTGAAATGCACTTTCTGGGTATTTACCCCGCAGGAAACGTACTCCCGAATTATTGATCAACAAGCAATCCTTTTTTGCATGTGCCATTGAAAGGGTATACTTGTTAATAAGTGTATCTTTCCGGCTGAAATATAATTTGACGCGCTTCTATGCACCGCATCGCCTTTAAAATGCAACTCCACCCCGGTCAAGTAGCGGAATACCGCCGCCGCCACGACTTGATATGGCCCGAATTAGTGGATTTACTCCACGAAATGGGCATTACTGACTATTCCATTTTTCTGGATGAAACGACGCTCACCTTGTTTGGGGTTTTAAAAATAGCCAACCCGTCGATGATGGATGACTTGCCCCATCATCCGGTTATGCAGCGTTGGTGGGCCTATATGGGCGATATTATGGAGACCAATCCTGATCAATCGCCGGTGAATGTGGGGCTGCAGGAGGTGTTTTATATGCGATAGGATCCACCGGGCACGACAGCAATCGGGTAAATGAATCAGGGAATTATCGTTCTTTGCGCCATAAAAATACCATACCATGCCATACGCCCCTGTCTCCCCCCCAATCCTCCAGGATCTCCGCCAAATCCTCGGCGACGACTGTGTATTCACTGATCCGGAAACACTGGATAAGCACAGCAGCGACCAGGCCGAAAAACTCCGCTTCTTACCCGAAGTGGTCGTAAAGCCGCACGATGTGGAAGGGGTTTCCGAATTAATGAAAATCTGCCACCGGGAACATATTCCGGTGACGGTGCAGGGCGGATTGTCGGGACTGAATGGCGCGGCATTGGCGGTGCTTGGGGGCGTGGCATTGTCTATGGAACGGTTCAATAAGATACTGAACATCGATAAAGCCAATTTTCAGGTGACTACCGAATCGGGGGTCATCACCGAACACCTGCAAAATGTGCTGAAAGAAGAAGGCCTGTTTTATCCGCCCGATCCGCAGGGCAGGGGATGGTCATTTATCGGTGGCAATGTCAACACGAATGCCGGCGGACCGAAATGCGTAAAATATGGTGTCACCCGCGATTATGTACTCAATCTTGAGATTGTTTTGCCGAACGGGGAAGTGCTGTGGACCGGGGCGAATACCCTGAAATTCTCCTCCGGATACAACCTGACTCATTTGATCATTGGCTCGGAAGGCACCTTAGCCATCGTCACTAAAATCGTTTTAAAACTCCTCCCTTTACCTTCCTTTAATCTCCTGATGCGTGCACCGTTTTTGCGTGCCGAAGATGCCTGCGCTGCAGTGGCTGCTATTTTTCAGGCAGGGGTGATTCCTTCCGGACTGGAATATATGGGGCGTTTAGCGGTTTCATTTTCAACGCGTTATCTTGGTGTGGAGCCATTTGATCCGGTGTATGAAGGGCATTTACTGATAGAGGTCGATGGGAATTATATGGACCAGTTGCAGCAGGACTGTGAAACCATCGCCACTGTTTTGGAGCAGTTTCATGTGGGGGAAATTCTTTTTGCCGATAGTGAAGCGCTTAAAAATGAACTTTGGAAAATTCGCCGCAATGCCGGTAACGCGATGATCAACCTCAGCAAAGTTCGCCTCGGGGAAGATACGGTGGTACCGCGCGCGCTGCTGCCTGATCAATGGCGCGGCGTAAATGCCATTGCCGAAAAATACGGACTCACTATCAGTTCATTAGGGCACCTGGGCGATGGGAATATGCACTACTATATCATCAATGAACACGAGGCGGAGGCCGATTGGCGCCCCAGAGCCCTGAAAGCCAAAAGAGAAATATTTGAACTGACCCAATCACTTCAGGGAATGTTGTCGGCCGAACACGGTGTTGGCTATACCCAAAAGGGGTTTATGGCGGTATTTTTTAACGAAACACATTTGGCGTTGCTGCGGGGGATCAAGCAGGTTTTTGATCCAAATGGGATTTTGAATCCTGAAAAAATGTTTTAACTATGGGATTCTTTGCACGGAGGTCCACGGAGAAAAGAGCACGGAGAGACACGGAGGCGAAGAGGGATGCTTTATATGGGAAGTGTGAGTGTTCCGTAACTGTTGAGGTCATAGTAATCTACGCTACGCCTCCGTGTCTCTGCGTGCCCTTTTCCGGGGTTCTCCGTGTAAAAAAAACACTCGAAGGGGAGCCTGAATAGTAATTATCTTCGAGCTTACGTTAAACCTAAAAAAAGAGTCTTTTAATATTATGAAAAAATACCTTTCAAAAGGTGTTTGGATGCTGTCGCTCATCAGCATGTTCACCGATATTGCCAGCGAAATGCTGTACCCGGTGATGCCTATTTACCTGCAGCATATTGGGTTTTCGATTGTTCTGATTGGTATTTTAGAAGGGGTGGCCGAAGCGACTGCCGGGCTGAGTAAAGGGTATTTTGGTAAAGTATCAGACCTTACTCAGCGGCGCGTGCCGTTTATCCAAATCGGATATGCTTTAAGTGCGATTTCCAAACCGTTGATGGCCGTATTTACCTGGCCACTTTGGGTGTTTTTCGCCCGCACCATCGACCGGCTCGGAAAAGGCATTCGGACTGGTGCCCGGGATGCCATGTTGTCGGATGAAGCCACACCTGCCACGAAAGGAAAAGTATTTGGTTTTCATAGAAGTATGGATACTTTAGGAGCGGTATTTGGCCCATTCCTGGCCTTGTTGTACCTTTATTTTTACCCGGCGGATTATACGCGATTGTTCTTTTTGGCTTTTATTCCAGGACTGCTCGCCATTGGAATTGCAATGTTGTTGAAGGACAAAAAACACGATACGGCACCGCCATTCCGGCTGCCTTCTTTTTGGGCTATGTTTGGTTATGTGAAAGAAAGCCCGCTTCCATACCGGAAGGTTGTCGCCGGGCTTTTGGTATTTACGTTGTTCAATAGTTCCGATTTGTTCCTGTTATTAAAAGCCAAACAATCGGGCATGTCGGATACAGCAACCGTCGGATTGTATATATTGTACAATTGTTCTTACGCTTTGTTATCGTATCCATTGGGTGCTTTAGCCGATAAAATAGGCTTAAAAAGGGTGTTTATTGCTGGATTAATGCTGTTTGCGTTGGTTTATGCCAGTATGGCAGTAACGGATTTCATTGAAGGTTACCTCGTGCTCTTTGTCCTCTACGGATTGTATGCAGCAGCTACAGAAGGCATTTCAAAAGCCTGGATCAGTAATATTACCGATAAAAAAGACACGGCTACTGCCATCGGTACTTATGCCGGACTACAAAGTATTTGTACCATGCTGGCCAGCGCTTTAGCGGGATTGATATGGTATAAGTTTGGGGCTCAAACGACATTTTTGGCTACGGCTGCGGTTACAGTTGCGGTAATTGTTTATTTTTCGTTTTTCATTGAGGAGCAAAAATAGGCAATTTTTTTGCTTTTCTTTGCGATCATGATAACTCAACTAAGATTGCTCCACCTGGTATTTTGCTGCAATATGCTCTTCGAAGTAAATCGGGCGAAAAAGGGACAGCTGTGCTGAATGTCTCTGGCGAGGGCTTAAAAACCGGAACGGCAACGGTGAAGGCAGAATAATAATTTTTTACTTACCGTGCACATCGCCGGAATCGCACCTTTGATCTACGTATTCATTTCGTTTATTTTATAATTAACTTCTTTGCACTCAGTATTAACATTACTTATTTATGAAAATTAATAAAATAGCAATTGGTCTCACCCTTCTCGGTATCGTTGCCGTGTTGCAGTTCATCCGGCCCTCCAAAAACGAATCTAACGACCAGACCAACAATATCGCTAATACATACCCGATGTCGCAAGACCTGAAACAGGTGATGGAAGTGGCATGTAATGATTGCCACAGTAACCTAACCCGGTATCCCTGGTATACGAATATCCAACCTGTTGGACTTTGGATGGCAGACCATGTCGAGGAAGCGAAACGGGAGATCAATTTTTCTGAGTTAGGAAAAAGACCGGTGTGGTTAATCAACCATAAAATGGAGGAAGTGATCGAAATGGTAAAAGAAGGCGAAATGCCTCTCAATTCATACACCTGGATCCATGGAGATGCCAAACTCACTGAACCACAAAAAGGTATGATTACAGGTTGGGCACAAGGCGTTATGGATTCCCTGAAAGCCAATAATCCCACAGACAGTCTTATTATGCCTAAACGCAGAATCGCTCCGGGAAAATAACCCCCGGAAATGTTCAATGTTCAATGTTTAATTTTAAATTTCTAAGGGATGCTTGTGGATCAGGTCATATTCAGCCCTTTTTCACTCACCCGTACCTTAACATTGAAAATTCAACATTGAAAATTGAAACTTAAAAAGGGGCAGTACCCCTATTCAACATTGAAAATTAAACATTGAAATGAATTATCTCAACATTATTATCTTTTCAGTCTGGGCCAGCCTGTTCAATTTTTTGAATGCACCCCAAACTTCCATAATGACTGCCAATCATCAGGATATCCTGACGGCCCCCATGCCCATGTGTCATACTGCCGGCAATCCCGATCCAATGGCAGTTTTTGCCAGTGATCCGGCTTTTTGGGCCTTGCATCCTTCTCCGCTCCCGCTTGATTATGCTGAAATGGGCAATATGATTAAATTCAAAGTGGCCGACGGTGCTGATGCGAACGCGTACATCGTGAAAGCGAAGAAAAAAACGAACAAATGGCTGTTTGTCTACCAGGAATGGTGGGGATTGAATGAATACATCAAGCGCCAATCTGATACTTTTTACAAAGACCTGAAAGGGGAGGTGAATGTCATAGCGATTGATATGTACGACGGACAATCCACCACTGACCCACAGGAAGCCATGAAACTTATTCAGGGCGTAAAGGAAGAGCGATTGGTCAATATCGTGAAAGGCGCTGTGAAATACGCTGGCAAAAAATCTAAAATTGCCAATGTCGGCTGGTGTTTCGGCGGTGGATGGTCGCTCCGGTCGGCCATTATTGGCGGCAAACACAGTATTGGTTGTGTGATGTATTACGGTATGCCAGTGAAAGATGTAGAACAACTCAAAACATTGAATTGCAATGTTTTAGGATTGTTCGCCACAGAGGAAAGAATTACCAAACAAGTGATCGAAGAATTTGCCACCAACATGAAAACCGCTGGCAAAGGCCTCGACTACAAAATCTTCAACGGCGTCCACGGCTTCGCCAATCCAAGCAACCCTAAATACGACGAAACGCTGTCGAAAGAAGCGTATGGGATGGCTATTAAATATTTAGCTATGAGTTATAAGTTATAAGTTTTTTGATGTCCTCTGTAGATTGGACTGTAGATTGGGCCGATTTGGGTAAAGTTAAAATCGATAGGAACACAACGCTTTAATCTAGTGTACAATCTACAGAGCATTATTGAAGTCCACTCTAAAGTCCACTCTACAAAACTCATAACTCATAACTCATAGCTTATAACTCATAGCTTATAGCTCATAACTAAATAAAATATGGCCAAAAATTACTTGTTTTTCACGGTTTTGCTGATCAGTATCGCCGTACAACTAAACGCACAAAATGCCGGTAAAGCTACTATTGCCGGTAAAGTAATGGAAGCCAGCACTTCCACGCCGCTTGCCTACGCCAGTATTCGTGTTTTTAACAGCAGCGATAGTGCGCTGGTCACCGGCGCTGTTACCAATGAAAAGGGCCTGTTTTCAATGACTACCAATTTCGGCCGCTACTACGCTATTATTGATTTTATTGGATTTAAACCCCAATACCTGCCGGTATTTACGTTGGATAAAAGTAAACCATCGGTCGATTTGGGCGTGGTGCTTTTGGCTTCCAGTGAGAATGCCCTTAATGAAGTGGTTATTCAGGCGGAGAAGAGCACTATGGAACTCACGCTCGATAAGCGGGTATTTAATGTGGGCAAAGATTTGTCGAATGCTGGCGGTTCGGCCTCCGATATCCTGGGCAATATCCCTTCCGTCTCGGTCGACCAGGATGGGAATGTCAAATTGCGGGGCAGCGATAATGTCCGCATATTAGTTGACGGAAAACCTTCCGGATTCGTCAGTTTTAAAGGCGGCGCAGGCTTGCAGCAATTGCAGGGCAGCATGATCGAAAAAGTTGAAATTATCACCAATCCGTCTGCCCGCTATGAAGCAGAAGGCATGTCGGGAATTATCAATATTATCCTGAAAAAAGAAAAAAGGGAAGGATTTAACGGCTCTTTTGAAGTGGTGGCTGGCCAGCCGGACAATTACGGATTGGCTGCCAATGTCAACTACAGGCACCGAAAACTCAATTTTTTTATTAATTATGGGATTGGCTGGCGCGACCAACCGGGGCGCGGATCATTGTACCAGGAGGTGTATTCCCACGATACGACATTTATTCTGGAGCAAAATTCCGAAAGCCATACCAAAGGCTGGAGCAATAATATCAAAGGCGGACTTGATTTCTTCTTTAATCCCAAAAACACGCTGACCGCTTCTTATTTATTACGCAGGACGGACTTTCAACGACTAAACGATATCACTTATAATGATTTTCTTTTTAATACCGGAAATCCAACCACTGTTACTAACCGAAATCAAAATGAAATTGAAGATGAACCCAACTCGGAATATGCCCTTACCTGGAAAAAAACCTTTACCCGCCAGGGCCATGAACTGACCGCAGATGCGCGTTTTCTGGATTATTGGGAACACTCCGACCAAACTTTTACCCAAATCGGCAGTTACGCTGATGGTTCGGCCAATGAACAGAATACGATGGTGCAAAAGTCATTGAACGACGAGTACGAAAAGCAGTATTTGTTGCAATTGGATTACGTGCGGCCTGTCGGGAAAGACGGTAAAGTCGAAATGGGGATGCGCAGCAGTTTCCGCGATATGATTAATGATTACGGTGTCACCGGACAGGATCAATCGGGCTCCTGGGCACCTTTGGATAGTTTGACAAATTATTTCATTTACAACGAAAATATCATTGCCGGTTATGGCATTTATGGCAATAAAATCAAACGGTTCTCCTACCAGTTAGGTCTCCGGGGAGAATACACCGATGTCAAAACCACTTTGCGCAAAACCAATGAGGTGCATCCACGAAACTACGCGAATTTGTTTCCCAGTGTGCATTTAACCTACCAATTAGCCAGACAAAATGCGTTGCAGGTCAGTTACAGCCGCCGGGTCCGGCGCCCGCGGTACAACGACCTCAGTCCGTTCACCACGTTCTCCGACAACCGCAATTACTGGAGCGGCAACCCGGATCTCAACCCCGAATTTACGAATGCTTTTGAGTTGGGCCATATCAAATATTTCGAAAAAGGCTCCTTCTCCTCTTCCGCCTATTATCGCCATACTTACGGCAAAATAGAGCGTATTCGGCGGGTAGATGCCAATGGCTATTCCAGCACCCGTCCGGAAAATCTGGTAGGGGAAGATGCTTTCGGATTAGAATTTACAGGGCAATACAATCTGGTAAAATGGTGGAAAGTCGACCTGAATTTTAACTTCTTTCGGTCCATCACCGACGGCAGCAATATCAATGCAGCGTACGGCAGCGATACTTACAGCTGGTCGGCCCGCCAAACATCCCGCTTCTCATTGCCGAAAGACATCGACATTCAGGTACGCGGCAATTATGAAGCACCGCAACAAACGCCACAAGGCAGCCGCGAGGCCATGTATTACCTCGACCTGGGAGCCAATAAAGATGTTTTAAAAGGAAAAGGAACCATCACGCTGAGTGTATCGGATGTGTTCAATACCCGTCGCTGGCGGAATACTACGGAGGGTGATAATTTTTACGCCCGGGGAACTTACCAATGGCGCAGGCGGCAAATTAACCTGACATTTAATTACCGGTTGAACCAGAATAAACTGGCAGGGAAACCTTCCGGTGCGGGTGACGAAGGGTAAAAAAACTGTTCGGGCAGGGACAGTTCCTGTCCGGCATATATAATCAAGTTTTTCTGTAAATAAGTTAGTAGTAAAAAGGTATTGAGTTTGTTAATCGTTGCTTTTGGCGGAAGCTAACGGCAATATTTTTTCAAAAACAAAAAAGCTCGACGGAATAATTTCCTGGAAGAGACATGGGTGTTCTTCCCGCAGTACCCAGCCTTCCGGCACGTCGGGCAGCCAGATGCGGGTGCGGAAATGAGGGAAAATACCGCCTGAAATATCTGCTGTATTCGAAGCAAAAACGATTACCCAACGATTACTCAATGCAAACAAGTGCTGCAAATAAAGTTGATAAATGGGTTCTTCCGTCAAATGAAAAATGACCTCCAAAGACAAGGCCAGTGCTGCACGAAAACGATCCGGATCAAATTGAAGTGGCTCGTACAATACAAAACGCATGGATGTATCTGTTGCAAATCTTTTTCGGCAAATCTCCACCGCAGTCGGGGCAATGTCCAGGCCGGTGTAAGCCCGGTAATGTGATAACGCCAGCTGATCGCCATCGCCGCAACCAAGTTCCACGATCGAATGGATCTGTTGCCGGGCAACAAAATCATTGAGAAAGCCGGCCTTGAACTGCGCTACTTTGCCTAAGGAACCAGCGCCGGAGCGTCCACCAGCAGCATAACGGCGCTCCCAGTAGCGTTGGGTGCCGGGATAGCGAAAATGCCGGAACCGGATGCGCAGACTAACCCCTGATTTTTGGATGCGCTGAAGAAGTATTTTAATATCCAAATGCTTTATTATTAAACCTTAAAGGAACGAAAACAATTCTTTGCAAACAACTAAATTCCATATTTACTGTCTATAAAATCAATGAAAAGTCCCAGTACTGTTTTTTGCTTGCTCGCGGTCACCAGCGCGCTATCCGCCCAACAATTGCTTACTTTCGGTCAATTGGCACCCCGGCTCACCACCCAAAGTGACACCATTTTTGTGGTTAATTTTTGGGCGACCTGGTGTGCGCCATGTGTCGCCGAATTGCCCTGTTTGGAGCAATTAAGCCAGCAATATAAAGATAAAAAAGTAAAGGTGTTACTGGTCAGTCTGGACCATAAAACCCAGGTAGCAACGAAAGTAATTCCCTGTATTCAAAAGAAAAACCTCTCCCTGGAAGTGGTGGTGTTGTCGGAAAAAGACCCTAATAAATGGGTGTATAAGGTGGATAGTACCTGGTCAGGTTCCATTCCGGCGACCCTTGTTTTTGATAAAAATAAGCGGCAGTTTTACGAGCAGCAGTTCGACCACTTCGAGGACCTGGAGGCTGTGTTGAAATACTTTTTTTAAATTATTTGACGATAGTGCCGATGATGCCTCTGCCGTGGAAGTAAAATGCCTGGACAATGCTGTTGAGGCCTTAAAAGCAGGAAAGAATCCGGACCCGAGCCTGACGAAGGCAATTGGATGCGGGATAAAAAAGAAAAGCTAGTCTTCCCAGCCTTCCGGTTTTTTCTGTGTCCGGGTGCTGCTTTCAATACAGGGAGCCTGTGCGAGCGGGTCGGGAATTCTCGGCGTGAGATCAGTGCTTGTTTTTACTTTGGCACCGGGAATTTGCTGCAGCATGTTGATGAAAATGATCTTTCTTCGGGATGAAAATACACTGAACACGCCCAGTAGTTTTTCCTCCGGGTTGTTTACGTTGTGTATATTCGGGTTGAACTGCGTTTGGGCGGGGATATCGAAGATGGAGCCTACATTTTGGGTTTGGGTTTCCTGCGATTTCAGGTATTGGTACACGGAAGGCGTAATAGCCCTTTGTTCCACCCGCAAGTAATATTTGTTGGGCGGTTGTGCAAAAGGGACCCGCACCAATTTGTTGGTGATCGCGCTGCCGTCCCGCAATTTGTCCGACTGAATAATGATTTGGGTGTTCTGATAAATACCCCAGCAGTCGTATGGCGTACAGGGTACATAGTAAGTGACGCCTTGAATTACTTTGCGATCACAGGCGGTAGTTCTTTGGTAATTCACCCAATCCCATTGGTAGAAATTCTCCTCGCCGGGCGTATCCTGAAAATGTGCATAAATATCAAAACCATCGTAATAGCGATCTTCCGGCGAGCGGAATGTTTCCCTCCGGTAAACGGGGGCAACGGAATCCATTTCCGGACAGGCGCGAATGGTTTCTTTCTCCGATTCATACCACTCGCCATCTGCCTGTACAAACAATTGGTACGTCTCGCCCACAATGCCCTTAAAAGTAGAGTCGATAGTGCCATTTACTGAAAAAGTATGGGTATTGCCCTGGCTGTCTTTCACATAGGCTGTTGCCTGGGGTGGGGCAGGGGTAATGTAGGCACCTTTGGTGGATACACCTGTAAGCGTCCAGCCGACTTTTATTTTACCGTATTGTTCCGTCAGTACAGCATCGATGATCAGGAATTTTTCAGGACTGGGCAGTTTGGTCGAGCCCACCGGGTACTGGCAGGCGTGAAGTATCAAGGCTCCTGTAAAAGCAAAAAGTATATATCTTAACATCGTTTATTCAAATTTGAAATTATAGGTAATGGAAAAAATAGGCGTGGGAAATACACTTACTTTCGACGGTCTAAAATAGGCCAGATTGGGGTTGAAAAAGTATGAGTACGCGTTTTTTCGGCCATAAATATTGTAAAAGGTAACTATCCAGGAGCCTTCCCACCGGCGGTCTTTCATCGATGGATTAGTGATGGTCCACGAAAAATCAAGGCGATGGTAGTCGGATATCCTGGCGTTATTCCGGTCGGTATAAACCGGCACCACAATTGAGCCGTTTGGGAAAAAACTAACTGGCGCTGTATAAGGCCGGCCGGTACTGTATACAAAAGTAAAGGAGGCGGCGTTGTGTTTTTCGGTCTGAAATGTTAATAATATATTGATGGTGTGTGGTTTGTCAATATTAGAACGAAACCATTCGCCATCATTAAGTTGTTGCAATGCCGGGAAATCGCCGGTGATCTTTTGAAAACTCCGGGCGTAGGTATAACTCATCCAGCCTGTCATCACGCCCTTCTTTTTATTCACAAACAACTCTGCGCCATAAGCCCGGGCCTTGCCTTTGAGTAGTTGGGTTTCCAATAACGGGTTGATGTTTAGTTCTGCCCCGTTGGAATAATCGAATATGGCATTTTGCCAGCGGTAGTATCCTTCCAGTGACCATTCATACATACGGTTTTGGGTGTCGTGAAAGTAACCGGCCGACACCAGATCGCTCTGGTTGGGCGGAACAAATCGATTCGCGGTTTTCCAGCGCACATTGGGCAATGGAGTGGCGCTGTTGGCAATTTGTTGCAGAAACTGGTTCATGCGGTTGTAGCCCAATTTGATCGCTTTGTTCGCATCTAATTTTATGCGCACGGCCACCCGTGGTTCCAGTCGACCGAAAAAGGATTCCACATCACCCGTGTTCCCGGTGAGGGTATCTGTGACGGAGCTAACGGACCTGGGTTCACCCTGCCTGAAAACGGGTAGTGAAAATGGCCCCATATTCCAGTAGTTGACATATCGCAGACCTGTTTCAACCAAAATATGTTGATTCAGATCGTATTCGCCGGAGGCAAATAAAGCGGTTTCCCACGCCTGTTCGCGGGGTAAATCAACAAACCTGACCGTCGAGCCTGGCTTGGGTGCAAGATGGGCAGGCCGAATATCATAGCGGCCGATGGTTACACCCGCATTGATACGGGTACGTGCCGATGGTAAATAAGTGATTTCCGCTTTCCCATTGTTGTTGTTCAACCGGGTATTGTAATCAAATCCGGATTGTACTTCCACGGCAGCGGTGTTGGTAAAATAATGGGAACGAACAGCCAGCACGTTCAGGTTAAGCTGATCTGAGAAATAGTGGTTCCAACGTGCGGCAAAATTGTTGTGGCCATATTCCATATTGGCTTGCCGGGGTGTGATACCGGCGATGCTGAACAGCGTGTCGATATTGTAGGAATCATAACTGATATAATTGACCAGCGATAGGTGATCGCGCTCGCTCACCCGCCAGATGACCTTATTGGCCAGATCAAAGAAAATCGGATTGGCATCGGGGATTCTTTTTTTACTGAAAGTGCCGACTAATGTGCGGTTATACAGTTGGATCAGATAATTGGTATAAGAAAAACGGGCAGAGGTCATCCACGCGATTTTATCTTTTTTAATAGGAATTTCAACATGAAAACGGTTGGAAATCAGTCCGGCACCACCCAGTATTTTAAATTTTTCCGTGCTGGGTTCGCTCATTTTGACATCCAGAACACCTGCCGTCCGGCCGCCGTACCGTGCAGGAACCGAGCCTTTGTAAATCTGCATTTCCCGAATGGCGTCGTTGGGGAAAAGGGAAAATAAGCCGAGCAGGTGTGTGGGATTATAGATGGGCATATTATCCAGCAAAATAAGGTTTTGCTCCACTGAACCGCCTCTGATATTGATGCCATTGGCACCTTCTCCCACGGAGGAAATACCCGGAAGCGTCTGTAAACTGCGTAAAATATCTACTTCTCCTGCAGCTGGTGATATTTTTTGAACGGCGCGCATACTCAGTATATTGACGCCAAGTGCTGGTGTTTCGATATTCCGTACAGATCCTTGCGAGGTAATGACCACCTCTTCCATTTGGGTATTGATATTGTCCAGCTGAATAGCGGTGAGCACATCGCCCTTGCAGTCCAACCTACGGGTATACGGCTTGTAGCCAACATAAGTAAGCCTTACATTATGGGGTTCGCAGGTCACCAAAGTCCTGACAAGTCCTACAGAATCGGTGAAGAGTTGGGTAGGCCGGCCGTCAATTTTTAAGGAAACGCCTTCGAGTGGTTCCTGGGTCTGTGCATCGATGACACTTAAATGTATATAACATCGGTTTTGGGCAGGGAGTGCAATGGCGCTACAAAGCCATAAAAGCAGCCACACGAAAGATTGCAGTCTTTCTGATTTAATCATCGTCGTTTAGTTATGAATTATAAGTGATGAGTTTTGTAGCGTGTACAGCGGCTTTATTCACTTTTTGAGGGTGATAATTGCCCGCATTTAAGCAAATAGAGCAGCCGTACACACTACAAAACTCATCACTCATCACTAAATACTATTGTTTAGTAATCACTCCACAACCCTGTCTTGCGCCGGCGTTACCTGTTGGTTGTGTGGTAAAATCGTCGGCTTTTCCGTGGATAATGATGGATTTTCCAGTAATGTCCTTGGTCATGTCATTGCAACCGATACACCATAAATTGGTGGACATCGTCAGTTTTCCTTTGCCGTCGGCACCTACTTCAATATTGCCAATGTCGCCGCGGTGGCATGCGCCGCTGCCCCATTTACCATGGGCTTCTTTTGTTGGGTTCCAGTGGCCTGCAGCAGAAGTGGCATCCGCTGCTGTACAATCACCTTTTTCATGGATATGTATGGCATGCGTGCCCGGTGTTGCACCTGAAATAGCGGCTTCCATATTAACGACACCACTTTTTTCGGTAAAAGTGACAGTTCCTACCAACTTACTGTCGCTTTTAGACTCGATTACTGCTTTAGCAGTGATCTCATTTTTTTTCGACATTTTACAAAGGCTGAAAACGAAAACGCTCAGGACAAGCGCAGAAAAAATCAACAGTTTAGATTTGAATTGTTGCATGTTAAGTATAATGTTAGATAATAATAAAAAATGTAATATATCTGTTGATGAAGAGCAGCATAAAGGTACGTGAAAAGTGACAGAGAAAGATGAATTTCAGCAGGATGTAATATCTTTACCTCTTTCTTCTTCACTTCTACAATTTTTCACATGAAACGACTCTTTTCACAGCAGTTTTGATCTTATTTTTGGCTGCATGCTCTGGTGCATTAATCTTACAGACTTAATTATCAGGCATCACCTTTAGACCAGCCAATTGTGTTTTGCCGGAAGCAGAGGAACGTGGATTTGCGAGGTATGATGAACATTGGGACTCCCGGATTTTCCAATATCGTTTTGGCAATAAGGTGGCTGAACAGACCATTGATAACTTCCTGTCGGTCATTGACACGATTCTGGCCACCACTAATTTATGCTTTATCACTGCTTATGATGCGTCCGATGTATTGACTGTCGACCTTTCTGACGGAGGAACTTCGTAAAATTCGAATACGGCTATGATCCGGAAGGATAGGAGTATTGATTTTGGTTCCTGTTACCCTTCTCCTTTGGACTATCAAAAACTCAACGAATTATAACTATTACATTTTTTATTTACTTTTGGATGACCTGGTTTGACTTAAACAGGTACATTTGGCCCAATTCAAATCGTCCATTTTTTCCCGCTATATGAAAGTTTGCCGCATGTACCCAATTGTTGAGTTTTTACCCAAAAATTCATCCTTCAGCATCTCCCTGCTCTTCGTCGTTTTGTTTTGTGCAGCGAATGTCCAAGCCCAAACTAACCTTTGGTCGCCTGCTCCGCTTGGTAAAAGTCCCGCTAAATCAGAACAAACTCCAGATTTGCCAGACCTCGAAAAAGGCAACCTCCAGCAACTTGACGTGGCGACCATGCAAAACCTTGGCAAAACGGCCCCCAAGGAGTTCAATGATACCCACAATACAACGACGATTATCGATTTGCCGCTACCAGATGGCAGTTTTCAAAAATTTAAAATCTGGGAAAGCCCCTTGATGGAGCCGGAACTGGCGGCCAAATTCCCGGATATTAAAACCTATATTTTAATGGGTGTGGATGACCCCTTTGCCCGCGGACGCATGTCGGTAAGTCCTGATGAGTTTGGGGCGTTTTTTACCTCATATCAGTTTGGGCAGGAGGTTTACATCCGTAAAGTCTTGAAAAATACTGCCTCCATTTACCTCAGTTATTGGGGGAAAGACGACGCCTCGCTGCAACAACCTTTCAACTGCCTGTGGGAAGGATCGACGGTCTCTTCCGACGCCGCACATAAAAACCGGATGCCTGCGGGCTCGAATGAAACAGGCGATGTATTGCGCGTTTTCAGACTGGCCATGACCGTCCCGGGTAAGCTCGCTGAAGATTATGGCTGGACGACAAAAGCACAGTCGCTTGCCGCAGTTGTTGCTTTTTTAGGGCAATTGAATGTAATCTATGAGCGCGATTTGTCCGTTCGGTTTGTCCTGCCTGTCAAGGAGGAAAATATCATTTTCGTCAGTAGCGCGACCGACCCTTTTACCGCTTTAGGTGGTGGCGAAGCGGCCAATGAAAACGGGGCTGTTATCAACCAGCTCATCGGTCAGGAAGGGTTCGATGTGGGCCTGATCTTCGTCACAGGCGCTTGTTGTGCAGCAGGCAAGCCTGTCATTTGCGGCGACTCCAAGGCATTCAATTTTAGCGCATTTTACAGCCTGAGGGTTACTGCTCACGAAATCGGGCATCAGTTCGACGCTAACCATACCTGGACCAGTTGCGGGCCATCCAACAACGGGCAATTCGGCACCAACGAGTACGGCTCGGGCACTACCATCATGTCTTACGCCAATATCTGCGGTGTAGACAATATCCTGCCTGTCGGCGATGAGAATTACTTCGGGGTCTATTCGCAAATCGAAATGACCAATCACATCAATTCCCAAACTTGCTACAAGACACTCACAACGGGTAACCACGTTCCCGCTTCGAGTGTGCCGGCGGATGGTTTTTATATCCCAATTTCAACACCTTTTGAACTCGTAGGTACTGCAAACGACCCTGACGGGGACAACCTGAGCTACTCCTGGGAGCAAGTCAATATCCGGAATATTGATTTTACAGCATCTGCTATTTCCATCCAAATACCACCGACGCCCGCCGACGGCAATGTGCCGATGGCACGGCTCTTCAATCCTTCGGCCTCTCCGCGCCGCACGATTCCGCAACTTTCTGACATTTTATCGAACACCCCGACGGTCAACGAACGTCTCCCGATTTACTCCCGGAACATCAAATACCGAATGTACGTCCGCGACAACCATCCGGGTGCAGGCGGTACGACCCACCAGCAAGTCAGTTTTGAGGTGGATGGCTCGGCCGGGCCATTCTTAGTCACTTCCCCAAATACCTGTGTTACCTGGCAAGCGGGCAGCAGCCAGACTATCACCTGGGATGTGGCCAACACCGATAATGCCAACGTCAATTGCCAAAATGTAAAAATCAGCCTCTCCCTCGATGGAGGCTACAATTACTCCTATGTTTTGGCTGCAAACACGCCAAACGACGGATCAGCAACCATTTCCCTTCCCGCTGGAATCTGCTCCAATAAATCCCGAATCAAAATCGAGGCAGTAGGCAATATTTTTTTCGATCTTTCCAATGCTGATTTCAATATCGAAACTAATGGAACACCAATTGTTAAAGCCAACGCCTTGCAATTGGACGGCACAGACGATCAGGTTGAAATACTGGACCCTGCATTAGGCAACTTCGGAACCGGCAATTTTACCCTCGAAATGTGGGCGAAAACGACGGATAGCAACTGTGTACTTATCGGCAAACGAGCGATCTGTAACTGCGATAATTTTTGGAATTTTTTCATTGACAACGGACGCCTGAAAGCAGAGTTTTCTACTTCCACTTCTTGCAGTGGCTATCTGAATACGACCAGTCCAACCAATACTTTGGCAAACGGCAACTGGCATCATATTGCCTTTGTCCGTATGGGCACTGCCTTTCGGTTTTATGTCGATGGCGTTTTGGATAAAACGGTTTCTTCCAATCAGAATTTTAACAATCCGGCAAAAATTACCATCGGGAACCTTGTTTGTGGTGGGCAGAATTTCGGTGGCAGTATGGATGAGATACGTATTTGGAACATAGCCCGTACCACTGCCGAGATGAATGAAAAGATGAACTGCACCCTGGTGGGTAATGAAGCCGGTTTACTCGCTTATTACCCCATCAGCAGCCAGAATTGTGGTGCCTGTTCATCGGGCACGGGCACTTTTTGGGATGTAACAGCCAACGGAAATAACGGAATCCTGCAAAATGGTGCGTCCACCAGCCTTTCGACAGTCAACATTGCCGATTGTCAGAACTGTGTGAACGGTACCATTGCGATCACCACCAATCCTGCTAATCAATCTGTTCCCATCGGCGGGACGGCAACTTTTACAGTTGTCGCTTCAGGCAACAACCTGTCGTATCAATGGTATCGCAGCACCAATGGCGGCGCTACTTTTTCTGAAATATCCGGCGCGACGGAAAATACCTACACTTTCGCCGTCGCTAACAGCGGCCAGAATGGCTGGCAATTCCAATGTTTTCTCTCAAATGGCTGCGATATAAAATATAGCGCCGCCGCGACTTTGACTTCGCCCTGTCCGGCACAAACATTGAGTAGCATCACCGGTTCTGCAGCCCCTTGTGTTGACAATTATTACACTTATTTTGTAACACCCAATTCGAACATTGCTTCCTGGTCGTGGACAACTCCGGCAAATTGGGCCGTGACGAATTTTGGAAACATGATTTTTGTAAAACCGGCGTCCACTTCTGGCATTATCAGCGTGGTAGGAACGGATGCCTGCGGTAGCCAAACGGCTGCGCAAACTTTTTCGGTCAGTCCCATCGTGGTAACTATCACGACGCAACCTGTTTCGCAGACGGTCAACGAAGGCACAGCCGTCGAATTTTCAACGGCTGTTTCGAATGATGGTGGCACGACGAGCTATGTTTGGCAGGAAAGCAGCGACGGAGGCGCGACATACTCGACCGTTTCCGGGGCGGCAGCACCCCTATACGCTATTCCTTCAGCAACACTATTGCTGGATGGCCGCATGTTCCGCTGTATTGTATCGAACAACTGCCTCAGCGATACGTCGGTGGTAGCAATTTTGAAAATAAACTGTAGTTCCGCTGCACCTGCCACCCCTGGAATGATTTCGGGCGGCTCGCTGATTTGCGCCAACTCGACTTTGGCTTACTCGATTGCCCCTGTTGCAGGCGCGACGAGTTATTTATGGACGTTGCCTTCGGGCTGGATGGGCATTTCGACCACAGCGAGCATCGACGTAACGACCAACAGCGCAGGCGGAGTTTTGAAAGTAAGAGCCTCTAATACCTGTGGCACTTCGGCCGACCAGGCCATTCCGATTTCCATCAATACAAACTCCTGCCGTCGTGGGGTACATTTCGATGGGCTCAATGACCACCTCACTATCGGGCAAAATGAGCAGGCCATAACTGGCGATTTGACCCTTTCATTTTGGGTAAAACCAGATTATTTCAGCGGAGAACAGACATTGATTTTCAACGGACGTGAATTTATCGTTGGTTTGACCGACCGCCAAATCCGATACAAACACTCGGATGATTGCTGCGGCTACGACAACACGGTGGACATGGTTTTTCCCAACAACCTGGAACTGGGGAAATGGACCAACGTCACGATTACCCGGGCGACTGCCAACCGTACTGTTAATTTCTATTTGAATGGCAATTTTGTCCAAAGCCAAACCTACAGCGAGGCCTCTGCCCAACCTGGTAACAACCCAACCGATCTGGTTTTTGGTGCCGGGAAGAACGGTGAGTGGGCAAATTTCAAAGGTGCACTGAACGAAATCAAGCTTTGGAGTGCTGTTCGTACCCTTGACGAGTTGAAGCAAGACCTGGTTTGTTACCCCAGCGGCAACGAGCCCGACTTGAAAGCCTATTACGATTTTGAAACCGGGCAACCTTACGGCGATAACCAGGCGGTGACGGGTTTCGCCAATTTGGCAAGTGCCTACGGTGTGGCTTCGGTCCAAAATATGGCTATGAAAGGCACCACTTCGAATGTCGTTTCCGGAGATCTGCCTTCCTTTTTGTTTCAGGACCTCGACGGCGATGGCTTCGGTGGCGCAAATGTGGGCTGCAACTACACAGGCCCAACTGTGACGAATTCGACTGACTGCGACGATCAAAACAGCGCTGTTTATCCGAACGCCACCGAAATCTGCAACGGGATAGATGACGACTGCAGCGGCATTGTGGACGATATTTCGAACGTCCAGGTCAGCACCAACGTCCCTGTTCCCATACCGGAAGGGCAGATCATTACCTCTGTTCTCACCGTCAATAGTGAGGTAACCTCCATCGTGGATCTGAATGTTTTAAACCTCAACATTGCCCATGTATGGATAGCCGATTTGACGGTTAAATTGAAAAGCCCGCAAGGCACAGAAGTTGCTTTGCTGCAATCAATATGTGGCGATCAGGACGATATCCTCATCAATTTCGACGACGAATCAACGGCCGACTATGGTACTTTCCCTTGCCCACCCACCAACAACGGGACATATAAGCCATTGGCGCCTTTGTCTGCTTTCGACGGAGAAAATCCAAACGGTACCTGGACACTGACCGTAATAGATGTTTATGAGGACGCCGGTATTTTGAACGCCTGGAGCATCAGATTCCCGTCTACGCCCATCACTTTATATGCTGATGCGGACGGCGATGGATACGGTAATGCCTCTGCCAGCATACAGGCCTGCAGCGCCTCCGTTGGTTATGTTAGCGACGCTACAGACTGCAATGACAGTAATAACCAAATTTACCCTGGCGCAACAGAAGTCTGCAATGGTTTTGACGACGATTGCGACGGTTTAACTGACGAAAACATAGGCGCAATTTGGTATGCGGATGCGGATGCCGATGGCTACGGCAACGCGTCGGTCATTGTTCAATCCTGCACGCAGCCTTCAGCGTATGTGGTCAATGCTGACGATTGCGACGACAATAACAGTGCGATCTACCCGAATGCCATCGAAATTATCAACGGGCTTGACGACGATTGCGATGGCCTGGTAGACGACTCCACGAATATCAGTTTCGTAAAACCGGTATTTGGCCCTACGGATGGTAACCGTTCCGGCAAAACCCAGTTCGCGCTCTACCCAAATCCGGCTAACGAAGTGCTAAATATCGTTTTTGCAGGAGACAAAATGGTACTCGGCAGCATTGAAATTTTTAATTCAATCGGGCAGCGCAAGTTGACGCAGCATATTCAGGTTGCGCCCGGCAAAGAAGTTATGTTGCTCCTCAAACATTTCCCGCAGGGTAATTATTTCCTGGTGTTCAGACGAGCCGATGGCGTGATATCTGGTGGGCGATTCATCATTGTACATTAGCGGTGTTGGGGTGGGGGTTCATCCACCATCTATTCACCATCTATTCATTATCCATTCATTATCTATTATGAAATTCCAGCTCGACCAGCCCTACGAATTCCCGCAGGACGCCGTTGATTTTTTTCAAAAGAACCGCTACATCAAACTCAAAAACGTGTTTGATGCGGACACACTGGCCTGGTATGGTCAAGTCATCAGCCAAAAAGTGTCGGAAATGAATACCAACGACCAGCCGTTGGACGCCCGGGATACCTACGGCAAGGCATTTTTGCAAATTTTCAATTTGTGGCGGACAGACGAAACCATCCGCGAATTTGTGTTCAGCAAACGCCTTGGCAAAATCGCTGCCGACCTGATGCAAACCGATGGCGTGCGAATGTACCACGACCAGGCACTGTTCAAAGAAGCCGGCGGCGGCATCACCCCCTGGCATGCCGATCAGTATTATTGGCCGCTCGCCACCGACAAAACCATTACCGCCTGGATTCCTTTGCAGGCAGTCCCGCTCGAAATGGGCCCTTTGGAATTCAGTGCAGGTAGTCATGTCATTGTGGAGGGGCGCGAATTGGCCATTGGCGATGAAAGCGAAGTGCTGATCCAGAAAAAATTGCGTGTTACAGATTTTCAACATGTCATCGAACCCTTTGATTTGGGCGAGGTAAGTTTTCATTCGGGCTGGGTATTTCATCGGGCAGGTGCCAACCAAACCGACCGTATGCGGAGCGTAATGACCGTCATTTTTATGGATAAAGACATGATTTTGAAACAACCGGAGAATGATAACCAGGTGAATGATTGGAATACCTGGTGCCCAGGGGCCACAGTAGGAGAAGTGATTGATACCGTTCTGAATCCGGTGATTTATCAACATTGATGCGAAAAACATCCGACTAACATTCGACTAATGTAATATGCGCGCCAACACCCTGTTTTCAACCTGCATCCTTTTGGGTGCTTGCTTCACTGCTTTTGCCCAAACCCCCTGTACAGGGCACCGGCAATACGCAACTTTTCCAGCAATACGCCCAGATTCAATGGCAGTTTGCTCCCCGATGGTCGCTGAATACAGGCTACCACGGTTTATCGCTTTTAACCAATCGCTCGTATGCCATAGACCCGCGCGCTTCGGTACAGTACCAGTTGACTCACCGCCAACGCCTGAGCTTCGCCTACGGATCGTACAGTAAAGCCCTGCCGCTGATGGCGTATTATGTGACTGACTCTACAGGTGTTCGGATCAATAAAGACCTTAAATTACTGAAAAGCGAACATTTTATTGCCGCCTGGCATTGGTATGCGCGCAATAGTACCCGCATCAGTGTGGAGACTTACTTACAGCGGCTTTTTAATGTGCCAGTAGAAACCAATCCCTTGTCGACATACTGGATGCTCAATTTGAGTGAAGGTTTTCCGGAATTCCCAGTGGTGAGTCGGGGTAAAGGCATGAATACCGGGGGAGTTTGGTGCCGGTACTGGGATTTCAGGCGGATTTTTAGCGGATTACTTGCCTTTTCCGCCTTTTACCAATAACCAAATCCTATTCCTAATTCTCCAAGTGCCAAAGGCAGGCATTCCCCCGTGGTGTGTGCAGATTTTTACTAGTCAGCAAATGGCACGTCCAGGTTACTAAAAACGTAATTATTTATCACATAGGCCACATAAAGATTTTCACATAGCACACTTAGAGCGAAGAGTACACTTAGACGACACTACTCCTATATGTACTATGTGAAAATCTTTGTATAGCCTATGTGATAAATAATCACCTAAAACCTATATTTGTCAAAAAAATCGCGATGCTACAAAATTATATTTTCCTTTTGCTTTTAACGCTGCTGGCTGTGAATTGCAAAACTGTTTCATCACCTGATGCTGCCCCAACAAATATAGCCACCGCGAAGTGGTTTTGTAATTGCTCGGTTTCCCTCCGCCCCGCTGACTGCGTTGTAAAGCCTCGCCGATGCGCTGCATCGCCTGCGTTTTACGCCTTGTCAACGGAACTGATGAAAACCGATCATTTTACAAAACCACTTTGCGGTGGCTATACAAGGCAGCATATATCTCGTTATACTCATTTAAGAATCTCAACGATTACACCAAAACCTATAGTTTTACCGCCTTCTCTAATAGCAAATCTTAACCCTTCCGTCAGGGCAATCTTCTGAATTAATTGTACTGTTACCGTAATATTATCACCTGGCATCGCCATCTCTACTATACCAGAAGAACCGTTTATTAATTCCATTATACAACCAGTCACCTCAGTTGTTCTGAAAAAAAATTGAGGTTTATACCGCGTTCAACATCATCTTTCTTAGTGTTAAGGAGAAGAATTTCAGCATGATCCCCATGTCCACGATCAAGTTGTTTTTTAAACATCTCGATACCTGTAACGGTAGTTTTAATTGTATCTCTCAATCCAACTATTTCAACTTCATCACCAATTTTAATACATCCAGTTTCAATTTTACCAGTAACAACGGTGCCGCGACCAGCAATCGTGGATACATCCGCAACTGGCATCAAAAATGTATTATCTGTATTTTTTATAGGATCAGAAATATCACTATCTAATGCATCCATTAATTGATGGATGGATTGCACACCATAACCATATTCACTATCTTCTCCATTAAGTACCTCCAATGCAGAGCCACGAATAATTTTCGTTGTATTACCTGGAAATTCATATTTATTCAATAGATTGCGAATTTCTTCTTCTACTAATTCCAACGTTTCTTGATCAGCAATATCACATTTGTTAAGGTAAACCACAATGTATTTAACGCCAACTTGACGCGATAATGATATATGTTCACGAGTTTGTGGCATCGGACCATCTGTAGCGGATACTACCCAAATAGCGCCATCCATTTGAGTTGCGCCAATAATCATATTTTTCACATAGTCTCCATGTACAGGACAATCGGTATGTTCATAATATCTGTTTTTCGTTTCATACTTAACGTGCGCAGCGTTAATTGTAATACCAGTCGGGGTTCTTTCTGCCAGCGCTGCCAATTTGGCGGCAAGGTTACCTACAACATGCTCAAACGAATACTTCACCTGCATCTTGATGAGCAGGAAGAACAACAACCTGTACAACTCAGTCTCGGATTCCATGACAATATCCGTGGCCCTGAATATTATCAATAATTTATTCACAATTTAAACACGCGCACATGAAAAACGAATCATTGCAAAGTATGAAACGACTTAAACTCAGTGGTATGGCATCGGCCTATGAAGCGACGCTCTCACTACCCATTAACCAGCAGGTGGGAGCACACGAGTTGATTGCCACTCTCCTGGACGCAGAAGTGCAGAATCGCTCACACCGGAGAATGGAGATCTTCTTTCGAACCAGCAAAATGCGCTATCGCGCCACGCTCACGGATGTGCATTGTTCCGAAGAACGAAATCTGCAAGCGGACAAATTAACTGCACTAGCAGACAGTGCATACATCAATCGGGCAGAAAATATCATCATCACGGGGGCTACCGGGTGCGGAAAATCCTTCCTCGCCTGCGCGATGGGACACCAGGCATGCGCAGCAGGATACAGAACCCTCTACTTCAATCTCAATCGATTCTGTGAGCAAATTAGCATTGCTATAGTCACCGCGAAGTAGTTTTGTAAAATGATCGGTTTTCATCAGTTCCGTTGACAAGGCGTAAAACGCAGGCGATGCAGCGCATCGGCGAGGCTTTACAACGCAGTCAGCGGGGCGGAGGGAAACCGAGCAATTACAAAACCACTTCGCGGTGGCTATAAAACAGATGGAACACTCATCAAATGGCTCAATCTGCTCAAAAAAGCACAACTCATCATCCTGGACGACTTCGGGCTCCAACCCCTCAATCAACAGGTCAAACTTATCCTGCTGCAAATCCTCGAAGACCGCCACGAACAAGGTTCAACTATCATCTGCTCGCAATTACCCGCTGCTAAATGGTATGAGTATCTCAATGAGCCAACAATCGCCGATGCTTTGCTCGATCGGCTGTTCCCAAGAGCTCACAGACTCGAATTGAAAGGAAAAAGTAGAAGAAAAAATTTAAACTAACTACATTAGCGCCTAAATTATGCCGTAGTTATCCACATGGGGGTCAAACCTCCGGAACAGAGGGGGTAAACCGACCGGAATAAACAACTACACTTCCGCCACACCTGTCTCAACAAAGACGAATGCCTACGCAACTGGAATTTTCCTGAAAATCAATTGGATATTGACTCATAAGGGTGTGGAGTTAATGGCGGGAGTGCAATGCAAATATATGTAATACATTTTTATATTTCCAAATGATCTACGGTTCTGGTGCGCATTTTCAAGGTAGATCAACAGGCTTTAACACTTTGTCCCTTCACCACTTTC
Organism: Saprospiraceae bacterium; assembly: GCA_044350415.1. GTDB lineage: Bacteria > Bacteroidota > Bacteroidia > Chitinophagales > Saprospiraceae > M3007. The sequence goes on from JBILHQ010000038.1 coordinate 32,478, forward strand.
TTGCATAGCATGCTTGTTTCACCCGTCTAATGTCGAACTTAGTTTATTCTCAACAAATGAGCAACAACCGATTAGTTTTTTCCTTTGGCGCTCGGTGAACACAAGGACGCACTTTACTTTCAGGATAATCAATCGCTAACCGCCATAAGTGACCCAGACCTAAGTTGATAGGAAGGGCGTTAGGATTAGCTTGGTAGTGTAGATCAAAGAAGTTTTCACTTAAAAATGCTTCAAAACCTTCATTGTGTCCTTTATATAGTTTTTTGAGTTCATCACGTATTTCGGGAACCAATATTTTTTGTATCACTTCTGAATTTGGCAATATTTCACTCGGGGCGCCGTAGTAAGTACATAAAAAGGTATCGTTTGGTATTGAAGACCGATCTACATGAAAAGAATAAACATCAGTTGGGAAAAACGGGTAGTCATTGTCTCTGTCGTAGCACTTGATGACATTAAGGACTGGAGCTGCACCATGAGATGTCAATAGATTCAAGTCATTTAAAAGAATTTCACGAGCAAGTTGCCCCACTTCACTTAACTGAAGTCCACGAAGTACCTCTTCATCCAATACCTTTATGTTTTCATTTAATGCTACCTTTTCAACAATCTCAGCGAAATCACCTATTAGTTGACGTGTCCAGCATATCGCATTTATTTCTCCATAAAAAGGCGTTGAAACAAGGTCTTTAAAATTCGTGACACATTGAATTTGATGTTCATCTTGAGATAAATCTATCATAATGGCTAAGATACGCAGTAGTTTGAGACTAACCTAAGATATTCTTGCTGATTTGTTTGGCAGTGTTGTGCCCTACTTTTTTCCCAAAACGGAGGGGGGGCACGTTAAGCCCCTTTTATTTTTAGTTTTTTTGTCGTTTCGCACAACGTTTGGATGTGCGAACGTGCCGCCGCATAGGCGGCATTTTCGAACATCCGGTGTTGGTGGCAGTTTTGCTATTTATATGATTTTTTTCATACTAAGTCAGTACATAGTGGCTACAACTATGTCTTATCTCTTCGGGCGTATGCAATACTTTATTCAAATCTCGCACTTCCGGCCTCCGGCAGCTCTGCCACGTTTACCTGTTCCTGCATTTATACGCTTCCGAACTGGTGGTGTATTTTGAGGTTTTTCATGATGCTACGTTCAAAAAAAGAATTCAAAACAATAATTAGCGGGTTTTAATTTTGAGGGTACTTCATAAATAGATTTAAGAGAACGAATTTCTGTAAAAAATTCTTTATCAGGGTGTTGCCAGTTGAAATGTGCAGAACTTAAATGTGCATCTACATATTCTTTTATGGCCAGTGGAATTAACGATATGCGATTTTTTATCATTTCTGATGGATAAATTTGTTCTTTATTTGCCAAACTACTGCTCATAAACTCAAAATAAACGACCCTGCGTTTTGGAAACGCATTGAGTATTCCAGAACTATGTACAAGCATTAAATCGTGAATAAGTACATCACCTGCCTGCATTTCAATGCTTTTATAAGGCATCTTTTGAAGATCACAAATTGGCAAATCACTTTTATGGCTTTCAGGGATAATGCGCAAAGCGCCATTTTCATCATTTGCAGCATCTAAGTAAATTCCTAACATAAAGGTTTGGCCAACGGATTTATTGGTTACATCTTGATGCCACAATACCGGATTTTTATCCCCTAATGTTTTAAGCACAGCAAATTCCTGAACAGGAAAAAAGTCTGCGCCACAAATCGCTTCTGCAATAGAAAGCAAAAACGGACTGCCCATTAATTGTAAAAAAACAGATTCATCTTTGTGGCATAATGTATCTATACCTGTAATGAATTTCCCTTTTCCTTCAACCTCTATAAACGAAATACCTGGTGCATCGACATTTTTGGTACAAATACGTTCAATCGCCTCACGAAGCAATTCGACTACTTCTTGCGGAACAATGTTGGGCAATTTTAAATATCCTTGCTGGAAGAACTGATTCACCTGTTCCTTATTCAGCAAAAAATCAGGTAAGGATGTTAGCATAAGTGATTGATCGTAGACATTGTATAGTGGGGCAAAAATAAGTGTTTATTTTACTTAGAAACTACTAATTCCTCTCTTGTGCACGGCCAAGGTGCATCTTGAAGATAGCCAGCAAACTCTAAATACTTCATATTGTTTTTTTGCCCATAAATAGGCTTTGTTTAGCAATGATGCGCCTTGTTTTGTTACCAAAACGGAGGGGGGCCAAGTTAAGCCCCTTTGTTTGTCCCACCCATCGGGAGCATGGCTGTCAGCCGCGACGTTTAGGAAGCGATTGACAACCATGCAGGGTTAGTGCCATTTTTATTGTCACACTCACATCACCACCAAACGCCCAGCCTTCTGCACTTTCCCGTCCACAACGATCTGATAAAAGTACAGCACATGTGGAAGAGTGGCTAATAAAACTTTATACTGGCTTGCTGAATCATATTTAAAAGGCTGATTTTGAACAACCTGTCCTGAAA
>JBILHQ010000384.1:0-3164 GCA_044350415.1 Saprospiraceae bacterium
TCACATTAACTTATCATCTAACGTAAACTCAAATACAATCACTTTGATAGTCAGCATATTGTGCCCCTCGGGATGCCGTATTTACAGGGAGAACCACGGAGAAAAAAGCACGGAGAGGCACGGAGGCGTAGAGCGGGCTTTACATGGGGGAGTGTTCAGTAGCAATTGAGGTTGTAAAAATCTACGCTACACCTCCGTGTCTCTTTGTGCCCTTTTCTCTGTGTTTCTCCGTATAAAAAACACTCGAAGGGGGAGCTGAATGGTAATTATCTCCGGGCGCACGTTATTTAATACCTTGAAAATTTTCCTTTTTACTAAAATACTCCAACCCTAAAATCCAAAAGACGATTAAGCCAAGGGTAACCTTCTGCACGATGGGCAACCACTCCAGGTAGTTTTGGGTGTAGTAGATGAAGTTGCAATTACATACTTTAAATATCAATCACCCGGTTTTTCCTGATTTTCTTGATAGACGGTGGCAAATTATCATAAATAGCATCCTTCAAGACCGAAATCAGTCTTTTTTTGGCCAAACTTCTATGGGTCACCAAGCTGATCTCGCGCACAGGTGCGGGTGGTTTGAAGAAGCGAATATACTGTATCTGGTCTTCATTCATATCCAAAACGGCTAAGTGGGGCAGGATTGTGATACCCGAATGCGCTTCCACCAATCGTTTCAGCGTTTCAAGACTGCCCGCTTCGTAGGTAATATTGCTGAGCGAACTTTGTGTTTTTTGCAAAGCACAGAGGTTGATTACTTGCGCCCGCATACAATGTCCTTCCTGCAAAAGCATCAAAAGGTTGGCATCAATATCTTCGGCAAGCAAATAGTTTTTTTTAAGCAATGCGTTCTCATTGGGCGCATACACCACAAATTCTTCATAAAAAATAGGGTCCTCAAACAGTTGGGCGTCTCTCGTTGGCGTTGCCATGATACCAACATCTAATATCCCTTTTTTCAGATGTTCAATAATGTTTTCGGTCGTTAATTCGATAATACGGAGGTTCAAATCACTGAATTTTTCAGAAAAATCCTTTAAAAACAAGGGCAAAAGATAGGGCGCTAAGGTCGGGATGATGCCCAATCGCAATTCGCCACTCACGGTTTCTATGCGGTCTTTCACCATCTGTTTTAAATTTTCTGATTCATTTAAAATCAAACGGGCTTGGGCGATGATATCACATCCAAGCTCTGTCGGCATGATCGGCTGTTTGCTTCTGTCAAAAATTTTAACGCCTAGTTCGTCTTCCAATTTCTGAATCATCGCACTGAGCGAAGGCTGCGTGATGAAACATTTTTCAGCAGCCGTGGAGAACTGTTTGTAGGCATCTACCGCCAAAACGTATTCTAATTGTTGCAAAGTCATAATTATAGCTTTAAACTATACAAGTATAGGAATTATTATTTAGAACTATAACTTTATTCAATTAACTTTGTGGAATATACGCGTGCATACAGGATTATTAGTTCCAAAATAATCCCAAACATGTTCTTATTTAAGTAAATACACATAAATACCATTATTCATTTTACTAATCTTTAAAAAAAATGGAAAATAATACATCTCCGGGCACGGCAGCATCCCATACGAATGGGGAAAGCAAGTGTCCGTTTCATGGTGGAGCGCTGAAGCAAAGCGCGGGCGGCGGCACGAGAAACCGTGACTGGTGGCCGAATCAATTGAAATTAAACATTCTCCGCCAAAACTCTCCTCTGTCCAATCCGATGGGCGAGTCGTTCAATTATGCGGAAGAATTTAATACGCTTGACCTGAGTGCGGTGAAGAAAGATATCTTCGATCTGATGACTACTTCCCAGGACTGGTGGCCAGCCGATTACGGCCATTATGGACCGTTCTTCATTCGGATGGCGTGGCACAGTGCCGGCACTTACCGCATTTCCGATGGTCGTGGTGGTGCAGGTTCTGGTACCCAGCGATTTGCGCCACTCAACAGCTGGCCCGACAATACCAACCTCGACAAGGCGCGTCTGCTATTGTGGCCAATCAAACAGAAATATGGCAGGAAACTATCCTGGGCTGATCTGATGATCCTGGCCGGTAATTGCGCCCTTGAATCAATGGGCTTCGAGACTTTTGGTTTCGGTGGCGGTCGGGAAGATGTTTGGGAACCAGAAGAAGATATTTACTGGGGTGCTGAATCGGAGTGGTTGGATGACAGACGATATACGGGCGATCGCGAACTGGAAAACCCGCTTGCTGCTGTTCAAATGGGTCTTATTTATGTGAATCCGGAAGGTCCTAACGGAAAACCTGATCCACTCGCCTCAGCCCGCGACATCCGCGAGACTTTTGGCCGCATGGCCATGAATGACGAAGAAACCGTAGCACTTATTGCTGGTGGGCATACTTTTGGTAAAACCCACGGTGCTGCCGATCCCGGCAAGTACGTAGGTTCGGAACCGGCAGCTGCGGGTATAGAAGAACAAGGTCTTGGCTGGAAAAACACCTTCGGGAAAGGTAATGCCGGCGAAACTATTACCAGTGGCCTGGAGGGAGCGTGGACCACGACACCAACAAAGTGGAGTAATAATTACTTCGAGAACCTGTTTGGTTACGAATGGGAACTGACTAAGAGTCCGGCCGGAGCACAACAATGGAAGCCCAAAGGTAATGCAGGCGCAGGCTTAGTGCCCGATGCCCATGACCCGTCCATCCGCCACGCACCATTTATGTTAACCACCGACATTGCCTTGCGTGTGGACCCTGCTTACGAGAAAATTTCAAGGCACTTTCACGAGCATCCGGATCAGTTTGCTGATGCATTCGCCCGTGCCTGGTTCAAATTGACGCACCGCGACATGGGTCCAATAGCGCGCTATCTGGGACCGGAAGTACCGGACGAAATACTGATCTGGCAAGACCCAATCCCAGCCGTTACTCATCAACTGGTCGACGACAAAGACGTTGCTGCATTAAAGGCAAAAATCCTTGCTTCAGGATTGACCGTTTCACAATTGGTTTCCACTGCCTGGGCTTCAGCCGCGACATTCCGGGGTTCCGATAAGCGTGGTGGCGCAAATGGCGCCCGTATTCGCCTGGCACCTCAAAAAGGTTGGGAAGTGAATAATCCTGCTCAACTGGCAACTGTACTGCAAACCCTCGAGGGTATCCAGTCCGCGTTTAACAGTGCCCAGTCTGGCG
>JBILHQ010000385.1:0-3163 GCA_044350415.1 Saprospiraceae bacterium
CCGTTTTTCTGTGGAAAAATTTAATAGCACTAGTGCTTCGCCTTCCCGAAATTTTCAAGCTTTCGGGAAGGCGAAGCACGTGAAAATCAGTATATTAGTGGTGTTGCGGTGGAAAAATATCCGTACAGCAGAAACTACCCCTCTTTTTTACTCCCCGCAATGGTAATCCCCAGTCCACCATCTATCCGGATGGCCTGTCCGGTAAAAAAACCACCGTGTTCACCCGCAATAAAAAGAATCAATTCAGCCACTTCTTCCGGTGTGCCGATTCTTTTCACGAGGTGCATATCCACACATTCCTGATAAACTGCTTCAGGATCGGGCGACAACTGGAAGGAATCGCGGAGCATGGGCGTATCGATAGTGCCCGGGCAAACGGCTACACAGCGAATTTGCGGTCCATAATCCACTGCAATGCTGCGCGTAAGGCCAAGCATCGCTGTTTTGGAAGTGACATAAGGTGCCACTGTTTTTTGACTGATAAACGCTTGCACGCTCGATACATTGATCACCACTCCGTGCCCCCGCTGCTGCATAAGAGGAATGGCGTGTTTGGCACAAAGAAAAGCACTTTTCAAGTTGACATTCATCACCAGGTCCCACTCTTCCTCACTGGTTTCCGTTACTGTGGAATAACGCTGAATACCTGCATTATTCACCAGTATATCAATCCCGCCAAATTTTTCGGCGGCTTGGGCCATAGCCTGTTTCACCTGCGCCTCTTTCGCCACATCGCACTGGATAAACAGCGCCCTGTCGCCCAATTCATCCGCGACATGTTGTCCCAATGGATCAATATCGAGTATGACCACATAGGCATTTTCCCGGTAAAAAGCCCGGCTGCACGCGCCGCCGATGCCTTTGGCACCACCTGTGATGATGGCTGTTTTGTTGTTGAAGGACATATTTTGTATGTTTAGGAACGTGTAAATAATAACACGTTCCTTAATGAACCACGCACTTCACGCTGTTTTCCTGTTTTTGACCCACCAAGGCCAATCCTTGTATCCCAGCATCAATTTTTGTAATATGCCACCGACCGAGATTAGCCGCAAAAATCTGGTCCATATTTGCGCCGCCAAAAGCGATATTGGTCGGATTAGACAAGGTATGCGCCTCCCAATCGTCGATCAATACCGTCACCTCCCGGTGGGGAGGAACTTTATAAATTTTATTGGGAGCATAACAGGTGACATACAAGTTGCCCGCTGCATCAAAAGCGAGTCCGTCGGGGACCGATTCCGGCAGCGTGCAATACAGCGACCGATCGCCGGCACTGCCATCAGCATTGATCGCCACCCGCTCAACGCCCGGAAGAAATGATACCACCACATACAGGAATTTTTCATCCTGGTCCATGGCCATACCGTTGGCAAAACTAAAAGGTCCGTGGTGCCAGACGGTTCCTTTCCCTTCGGGCGAAAATTTCAATATTTTGCCGCTTACCTCGCGAAAAGCGCCACTTTCGCTCACATAAAGGTGGCCTTTCTGGTCAAAAACCGCATAATTAGGGATATTAAACAAATGGCCATCGCCCCCATCCGCAAAACGCTCCAATTTAAAATCGATCAAATCGAGCCGCCAAACACACTTTTTGCCCAAATCGCAGATGGCCAGCCATTTTGCGCCCGGACTAAAGGCCAATCCAAGAATAAACCCGCCTGTATTGGCGACTTCTTCCACCGTTTTCCCATCAGCGGAAATGCGGTAAATCTGGCCCGCTTCACCACCGGCCCAAACAGAACCATCCGGATGAACAGCGAGGCCTTCGGGATGGTCGAGACCATCAGCAAAAATGCTTGATTTTAATAAAAGAGGATGCATTTTGAAGTATGAAGTATGAAGTATTAAGTATTGGGGATGAAGTTTCCTTCGAATCCTGTTGCTTCCAGTTTTGTTTCCACCACTTCGCCGGCTTCCAATCGCAGCCATTCGCCGGCGTCGATTCCTTCCTGTGGGTTGGGTCGCCAGCGATTGGTCCACGGCTCCAGCGCCACCGCGTAAGTATTGCCCCACCACGGCGCACCCTGGGTGCCGTACCGCTCCAACCAATACCAAAGGTATTTGAAAATCCGGGCATCCCAGGAAATGGCAAAACCGACATCTTTGACTTCATTTTTCAGAGCATAATAGGCTTTTTCATCAAAATCATAGCAATAAGCCATTTCACTGAACGGCGCTGCTGATTCCGGCGGAACGATACGCGCATCTGCATTGTCCCCATTCACCTGAATGGCATGGGGGAATACCGTTTCAATTCCGGGCTGAAAATACCGGTTCGGAGGCATGAGTGGCTCGGCATAAAAGGTGCGGGCATTGGTAGTGATTTGGGCACCCTCTTTCAGGAATGGCAATCCAAATGCGATATGTTGCCCCCATACGATATCGAGGTGCGTTCCAGCCTCGTTTGTCAGTTTCTCGTCGATGAAAAGGGTAGCTTTCCCCGCTTCTAAAGTCAGGATTTTTTCTATTAAAATGGGCACCCGAACGGGCCGTGTCCACAGTTTGACGGATACTTTTTCCGGTGAATTTTCAATAATCGCAAATTTCCAGGGCGTAAGGGATATTTCACCGTGTTGCCCCAATGATGCCCCCCTGTAATTGAACGCCGGACTATTGGGCAGAATTTCCTGCCAGCCACCGTAATAATAATCCTCAAACTGATTATCGGTTCCCCGTTGCTGCGAAAAATCGATATTGGGATTGAGAATACCTTTGGCCAACCGGAGCATAAAATCCACATCTTTGGGCTTGTACCTAAACTCAAATATATCGCTTCCCCGACCGGCAAGGATGCCAATGCGGAGGTAATCATTTTCCATCCACACGACTGGCATTCCTTTGTAGGTCCAGTCGTCGGAAATGGTGCATTTGCCAGTGGAAAAATCAGGTGTCATATTTCGTTGTCCAAACTTTGTAACACCCCGCGCATATATCCAAGCGCATACGCTTTCCCTGCGTGCCAGGGCGCTGTACAACTCATTTCGGGGGTGTGATCAGGAATAATTACGCCATCGTAATTGTTTTTTTTCAAAATGCGCAATGCTTTAACCATATCAATATCGCCCTCATCGACGAATGCTTCGCGGTAATGCGGCACTTTCCCAATGACATTCCGGAAATGGATATAACCAATATTGCCGGCTGCGGAATGTTTGTCGAG